>JAILFI010000194.1 GCA_024697655.1 Clostridiales bacterium | reverse complement strand
AGGTCGAGACGCTTGGCCGCCCGCTTGTCCGGGTAGACCCAGTCCTTGACCTCTGCGCCCATGTGGCACTTTTCATTGGTCGTATCGAAATGGGTGATCTCCGCGATGCCGCAGGCACCGTCCTTGATCCCCTGCCATGTCTCTTCCACGCTGTGGCCGATCGGGGTGACCGCGCCCATGCCGGTGATGACTACTCTTTTCATGTCTTTCCTCCTTATGTGAACGGGCCTTCGCCCGCGGTCTGCTGGTTGATGCGCCGGTGATCTGCTAGATGATAAGCCCGCCGTCGACGCCGATGACCTGCCCGGTGATGTAATCGCTCATGTCGGATGCCAGGAACAGCGCGCAGTTCGCGATGTCCGCCGGCTGACCCAGTCTGCCGAGGCCGATGTTCTTTGCCGCCGCTTCCTTCTGCTCATCGGTGAGCGCGGCGGTCATATCGGTCTCGATGAAGCCCGGTGCGATCGCGTTGACACGGATGTGGCGTCTTCCGAGTTCCTTCGCCGCTGCCTTGGTCATCCCGATGACGCCCGCTTTGCTGGCGCTGTAGTTGACCTGTCCCGGATTGCCCATGACACCGGAGATCGATGCCATGTTGATGATCGAGCCGTGGCGCTGCTTCATCATGACGCTCCCTGCCGCCTGCAGGAAGTTGAAGCTCCCCTTCAGGTTGATGTCGATGACCTGCCCGAAGTCCTCGTCGGACATTTTGAGCAGGAGTTTATCCTTGGTGATCCCGGCGTTGTTGACCAGGATGTCGACGCTGCCGAAGACCTCCTTGCAGCGCGCGACGGCTGCCTTCGCCGTCTCCATGGAAGCGACGTCGCCCTTGACGAGTTCGACGCCGGTGCCGTACGCAGCAAGTGCTGCGCGGGTCTGCTCCGCGGCTTCGTCGTTGCTGCGGTAGACGAGCACGACATTCGCGCCTTCCTTGCAGAACGCTTCGGCGATGCCGCGGCCGATGCCGCGGACGCCGCCTGTGATGATGGCGGATTTTCCTTCTAAGATCATGCGAGTGCCTCCTTCAGTGCCGCGATCGCCTGCTCGAGCGATTCTTTATTCTCGACGTTGTGCGCCTTGACTTCTTTTTCGGTCTTGCGGACGAACCCGGACAGTGTCTCGCCGGGACCCACTTCGATGAACATCTCCACGCCGTCGCGGATCATGTGACGGATGACTTCCACGAAGATGACCGGGCTCTTGACCTGTCTGGCCATGACGTCCGCAAGGTATTCGTTGACGTCCATGCCCTCTTCATAGCCGGCCATGATGTCCTCGGCGGTGATGTTGGAATAGACCTTCTTGTGCGGCTTCTCAAAGCCGACTCTTTCGAGTTCCGGGCGGAGCTGCTCGGATGCCGGCGCCATCATGGCGCAGTGGAACGCGGTCCCGACGGACAGGCGTCTGCACTTGAGCCGGTAATCCTTGGCATGCTCAAGGAAGTCATCGAGCGCGGCGAATTCGCCCGCGACGACGGTCTGCTTGGGATTGTTGAAGTTGACCGCCTCCAGGATACGCCCGTTGGCCCAGTCAGCCACGGCCTCGACGACTTTGTCGGCAGGCCCGAATGCCGCCGCCATACCGCCGCGGTTCTCGCCGTTCTCATCGAGTCCGGCCGCTTCCATCAATCTGCCGCGCGTCTCGACGATCTCGAGCCCCTTGTCGAGGTCGTCGATGCAGCCCGCCGCGGTCAGGGCCGCGTATTCACCGAGACTGAATCCCGCGAAGCCCGCGATCTCGACCGGATCGTCGGGGCTGCCCGTAAGGAGCCCTTCCTTTTCGAGTTCGCCAAGCAGCGCTTCGTACGCTGCCATGGTCACGGTGTAGACCGTCGGCTGTGTGATGTGGGTCTTACGGAGCGTTTCTTTGTCGGCCGTGAAGCACCAGTTCTTGACCTCTTCCCCAGCCTCGTCGAACACGGCCTTCGCCCGTTCGTAGTTGTCATACAGATCCTTGCCCATGCCTTCGTACTGTGCGCCCTGGCCGGCAAAGACGATGCCTATCTTCATATTGCTTTCCTCATTTCAGGCGGCCTTCCGGCCGCAGTGTTATCTTTCCTTGACGACCTGCGCGCGTGCGTCGTAGATCTGCTCCGCTTCCTCGAACATCTCGCGGATGATCTCCGCTGCCGGCTGCTCTTTGCTCACCAGACCGGCGATCTGCCCGGACATGACCGAGCCGTGCTCGACATCGCCCGCGAGGACCGCCCGTGAAAGGGCGCCTGTGCCGAGGCGTTCGAACTCCTCAAGATCCTGCGTCTTCTCGAGCTCAAGCATCGCGCGGGAGAGTTTGTTCTTGAGAACGCGGACCGGATGACCGGTGAACCGCCCTGTCGCCACGGTGCTGCTGTCCTTTGCCTTGAGGACCATCTCCTTATACGGCCGGCTGACGATGCACTCTTCGGCGACGAGGAATCTCGTGCCGACCTGCACGCCTTCCGCCCCGAGCATGTATGCCGCCGCGAGGCCGCGCCCGTCGGCGATGCCGCCTGCCGCGATGACCGGGATGTCCAGAGCGTCCACCATCTGCGGGATCATCGCCATGGTGGTCGTCTCCCCGATGTGGCCGCCCGCCTCGCAGCCTTCCGCCACGACAGCGTCCGCGCCGGCGCGCTGGACTCTCTTGGCCAGCGTCACGTTCGCCACGACCGGGATGACCTTGATGCCCGCCTCTTTGAAGCGCGGGATATACTTGCCGGGGTTGCCGGCGCCGGTGGTCACGACCGCGACTTTTTCTTCGATGAGAAGGTCTACAAGTTCGTCCACATTGTCCGCCAGCAGCATGATGTTCACACCGAACGGTTTGTCGGTGATGCTCCGGCATTTATCGATCTGCTCTTTCACCCATTCGACGGGCGCCCCGCCCGCTGCGATGATGCCCAGGCCGCCGCCGTTGCTGACCGCGCCGGCCAGTTCCGCCGTCGCGATGCGGGCCATCGCGCCCTGGATGATGGGATATTCGGTTCCAAGAATTTCACAGACTCTGTTCATTGTTCACCTCGTTTGTCATTGAAAATATCATCGAATGCATCCGCTTCATAGAGAATGTAGTCCGGATGCACGGATTCACCACTGGATGCAGCCGCTGTCAGCGGGCTGTCCGCGCTGGCCTTCATCAGTCCGGCTGACGCAGCGCAGGCGATCTGAAGTGTGTTGGTCCAGCCGACGAGCACCGAGCCGATGCCGGCGTTCTCGCAGCACCGGATGTCGTAGACCGAATCGCCGATCATGAGGACATGTTCCTTCTGCTGCGGGATCCGCCCTTCGGCAGCCCAGGAGGGCGATGGCTCAAACGGCACACCCAGTTTGCGGAGCGTTGTATAGACGGGATCCGGATCCGGCTTGCTCGCCTCGATGTCGTCCTCGGTGAGGATCGCGTCAAACCGCCGCACAAGGTCGAAATGTTCCAGCCCCAGGTAGGTCGTGTTCCTGAGACGCGATGTGACGAGCGCGGTCAGGATGCCCTCCTCCCGCAGGCGGTCGATCAATTCGACCATACCGGGATACGGCTCCGTGTAAGTAAGGAAACGCGCCTTATTGTATGCCCGGTAGATGCTGAGCGATTCTTCCACGGGGACATCCGGGAAAATGTACTCCATTGACCGCCGCAGCGGTTCGCCGAACGTCCGCCGGATCTCCTCCGCAGGCGGGACTTCTCTGCCCAGTTCCCGGTACGTGTGCTCCCAAGAGCGCAGGACCACCTCATCGGTATTCATCAGCGTGCCGTCAAAATCGATCAGTACAGCTTGCAGCATGTGCCCCCCTCAGTCCTTGCGGATCTCCACGCGGCGCACTTTGCCGCTGATCGTCTTCGGAAGTTCCGCAACGAAGTCCACGAGGCGCGGCACTTTGTAGTGAGCCATGTGCTCCTTGGCGTACCGCATGATCTCCTTCGCGCGTTCGCGCGTGCCTTCCGTACCATCGGTCAGGACGATGGTCGCCTTGACAAGCTGGCCGCGGTTTTTGTCCGGAACGCCGGTCACGGCGCACTCGAGGACGTACGGCAGTTCCATGAGGACCGACTCGACCTCAAAAGGTCCGACGCGGTAGCCGCAGGACTTGATCAGATCGTCTGTCCGGCCGACATACCAGTAATACCCGTCCTCATCGCGGTACGCAGTGTCGCCCGTGTGATAGACGTTGTCATACCAGACATCTTCCAGCTTGTCTTCGCTGCCGAAATAGCCGCAGAACAGCCCGCAGGGGACTGCTTTGTCCGTGCGGATGACGACCTCACCGACTTCCCCGTCCGGCAGGCTGTTGCCTTCGGGGTCGACCAGATCGACGTCGTACATCGGGCTCGGTTTGCCCATGGAGCCGGGCTTCGGCGCGGTGCCGTACAGGGTGCCCAGCGACAGTGTCGTCTCGGTCTGCCCGAACCCTTCCATGATCTTAAGCCCGGTCTTGTCATAGAACTGCTGCCAGACCTCCGCGTTGAGCGCTTCGCCCGCGGTGGTCGCGTACTGCAAATCTACGATGCCGTATTTACTCAGGTCGCGCTTGACGAACACGCGGTACGCGGTCGGCGGCGCGCAGAATGTCGTGATCCCGTACGCCCGGAAGAGCGTCAGGAAGTCGTGCGGCACAAAAGTCTCCATGTCATACACGAAGACAGCCGCTTCACAGAGCCACTGCCCGTACAGTTTGCCCCAAAGCGCCTTGCCCCAGCCGGTATCCGCAACGGAAAAGTGCAGACCGTACGGGTCGACGTGCTGCCAGTACTTCGCCGTGATGTAATGCCCGAGCGGGTACTTGAAATTGTGCGTGACCATCTTGGGCTGTCCGGTCGTACCGGAGGTGTAGAACATGACCATCGGATCGTCACCGTTTGTCACGACACGTTCGAAATCGCGGCTCTCCATCGCGAGTTCCTCGTTGAACTCGTGCCAGCCGGGCTTCGCGATACCGGTCATGATCTTGATGATCTCCGGGTGGTCCGCCAGTGCCTTGTCCGCTTCTTCGACGACGTCATCCTCATGCGTGCAGAAGACGGCTTTCAGTTTGCCGATCTCAAACCGGTACCGGAAGTCTTCTTCTTTGAGCTGGTGCGTGCCGGGAACGGCGACGGCGCCAAGCTTATGGAGCGCGAGGATCGCGAACCAGAACTGGTAATGCCGTTTGAGCACCAGAAGGACGCGGTCTCCCTTGCCGATGCCGAGCCGCTTGAAGTAGTTGGCCGTCATGGAGGAGTAATCGCTCATCTCCTTGAAGGTGAACGACCGCTCGTTTTTCTCTTTGTCCACATACAGCATCGCCCGCCTCTGCGGCGTAAGACGCGCCAGTTCATCGACGACGTCATAGGCGAAATTGAAGTGTTCGGTATTCTTGAAGGAGATCGACTGCAGGGCGCCGTTTTCATCTTCCACTGTTTCGATCCAGCGGGCAGCGATGCCTGCAAGAGGCCCCTCGTTTCGTTCTGAATTATGCATGATCCGTCTTGCTTTCTCCTCTGATTTACTCCGTCTTTCTTATCCTTTTTCGTATACCGGCAGATTAGCCGCATACTTTAGAAATTATACCATGTTGCCGCCTAAAACTCTATCTTTACGAGAAGATTGGACGCGGGCCGAAGAAGCGCCGCCCACGCCCTCGTATTCGTCCGCGGCAGCAAAAAGGAGACCGCCGAAGCGGTCTCCCGTTCTTGTCTCGTTTTTCCTGCTGTTACTGTGCTGCGTACGGTCTATACATAAGGACCGAACATGGACAGCATGGTGCAAGCCGCGACTGCGGAACCGATAACGCCGGCAACGTTCGGGCCCATGGCATGCATGAGCAGGAAGTTGGTCGGGTCGTTCTTGGCACCTTCGACCTGGGATACACGGGCTGCCATCGGAACAGCGGATACACCGGCCGAACCGATCAGCGGGTTGATCGGGCTCTTGCTGACAGCGTTCATGATCTTCGCGATGATCAGACCGCCGAACGTACCGAAACCGAATGCGACAACACCCATGATAACGATCTTGATGGTGGACCAGGTCAGGAAGGTCTCACCGACTGCAGAAGCACCGACGCAGAGGCCGAGCATGATGACGACGATGTTCATCATGGCGTTGGACGCGGTATCGGACAGACGCAGCGTACGGCCGGACTCTTTGAACAGGTTGCCGAGCATCAGGCAGCCGACCAGCGGAGCAGCCGACGGGATCAGCAGGACGACCAGGATCGTAACCATGATCGGGAAGAGGATCTTCTCTCTCTGGCTGACCGGACGGAGCTGTTCCATCTTGATC
>JAILFI010000220.1 GCA_024697655.1 Clostridiales bacterium | reverse complement strand
GTCTTGTACAGCACGGCTGCGGCGGCGAGGAAGATCACGGTATTGGCCGCGTCGAGAAGACAAAAATACCAATGTCCTACGCTGAAGCAGTTCATGGCCATCACCCACAGAATCAACGTGCCGAGAACGATGGAAGGCGTGCTGCCCCCTTTCGCATACCAGCACAGGACTGCCATGACCGGTGATACCAGCGTGATACCGTACCAGATCAGCATGTATCTGCCGGGGTCGAATCCGCTGAACAGGATCGAATAGAGATGGTACGCGGCGCACATGCCCGCAAAAAATACGAATACATTGACGGCGGCTTTGCCCGGTGTGTCACTGAACACTGCGATGATGAGCGCAAGCAGCAGCCAGGGCGCCAGCGCTGTGAAGAGATTGCCAAGATCGAGCCGCTCCATGACGCGCAGCCACGGGACCGCATCGTCAAAGACCAGACTGTCCAGCCACTTCGCAGCAAAACCCATAAACAGGCCAAATACGAAAAACAGAACTGTATTCCGCACCGACTTCTTTTTATTGCTGACCTTTTTTGGTTTTCTGATATCGTCCAGCTTTTTCTTCATTGCCTTCCCCTTCGCTGCTCGGTTTTCTTCTGTCAATAATAATACTTGTCGATCCCGCCGTATCCTTTGATCAGTTTGCCGCGGCGCGTCTTATCGATAAAGCTTTGCAGGCGCTTTTTGAATTCCGCGGGGCGTTTTCTGGCGGCTTCGATATATGCGACCCGGATGCGCTTATAGGATTCGGAAAACGCCTGGTAATTCTCCCAGACCGTTTTATCCTGCTGCAGTGCTTCGAGAATATCCTGCGGGAATTCGAACGGTGCCTGTATGACAGGCAGTACGCTCTCCCTGACCGCCGGATGGATCATCCCGCGTTCGTTAAGCCAGCACAGCCGCTCGATATTCGGCTGCGAGTAAGCACTCCCCTTTTTCCTTGGCGTGAAGCGCCGGATGCAGTGCAGGTCGTCAAGATGCCGGTTGGTGCTGTCGATCCATCCGAAACAGAGCGCTTCCTCGACCGCATCGTTATAGGAAAGACTCTCCTCCTCCGCCGCTTTCACGGGAAACACGAACCAGACCTCTTCCGCGGTCTCAAAGTGCGCTTCAAGATACGCCCGCCATTCTTTTCTGTCGTTTGTAGCAAAAGTATCCATGTATCTCCCTGTTCTGTCTATTTGCCGACAGCGCATCTCATTTTTTGCCTCTCTTTTTCGGAGCAGGCAGTTCCTCGTACATCGCTTCCAGCAGTTCCTGCAGGAACGCTCTGTTCTCGACATTGTCTACAAGCAGCATTTCCTTCGCGCCTTCATACGGCGATTCCAGATCGGCGTCCGGCATCCTCTCCTTCGCCGCCTTGACCGGTTTGACAAGAAAGCGGTCGTCGTAAATACCGCCTATGACCTTCCCCTGGTAGTAGAGGATGTATTCCCCCATCATCGGCCTGAAGGAGATGCCGTCCAGCTCCGAAAGCTGTTCCAGAATGTATTCCAGGTACTCTTTACTTGATGCCATTTTGTTTTTCCTCCGGACTTGTCATTATGATCCGCGCTATATCCGCTTCGCGATTTCCAGCGCAACCATCAACTTTCCGAGATCATGGTTCGCGCCAGGAAGGTCTGTGATGTCGTAATCGCTCTCATCCAGCACATCGCCGGCTTCCAGAAAATCGAACAGTTCCAGGCCGTAAAAATCGCAGACAGCCTGGACGCCCGCCACTTCCATCTCCACAGCCAGACAGCCTTCCTGCTTCCTCTTTGCGACAAGCGCGGCTGTTTCGCGGAGCATAGAGTCGGTGGTCCACACGCGGCCTTTCACGTAAGGCGCGCCGATCTCATCAAAGATCCCTGCCAGCCTGTCCGCGTTTTTGACCGTAATGTAATCCGCCGGCGGTGCGTAATAATACGAGCACCCTTCTCCGCGGTAACTCTCCGTCGGGAGGATGTATTTCCCCGTGGTTGCCGTCTTATCCAGACTGCCGCAGGAGCCAAACATGACGAACTTCACAGCGCCGGTCAGCCAGTGCGCCTGGTAGCAGTTGTCCGAGGCATTGGCGGAACAGATTCCCGAAAGATAGAACGCGATCTGCCTGCCCTCGTAATCAAAACTGTAGATCTTGATATTGCCGTTGCAGAGCCCGATCTCCGCGATCTGCTGACAGTCATAGCTTCGCAGCAGATGATCGTGGATCACCTTGGAGAACAGGATCAGGCACGTATCCACGATCTTCTTCGGCTTTCCGTAGAAATTCTCCAGACTGACAAGAGACCCTGTGTCGCTGTCGTAATCGTGAATGATCATGTCATCCTCCCGTATAAAACATCCGCCTGATATAGGCTGCCCGCTCGGACACCATCTTCTTTGATGTTGGTGCCGTCACTTTCGTATCAAACCCGTGCATCGTTCCCTTTGTCTCATGCAACTCCGCTGCGATGCCGTTCTCATTGAGCAATCGCGTGAACAGAATGCCGTCGTCGTGCAGCGGATCGAATTCCGCCACCTCGATGTACGCAGGCGGCAGTCCGCTGAGGTCCTCCGCCTCCGCCGGCGACCGGTACGCCAGCGGAATCTCTTCCGGATGCGGGTTGATCATCGGTCCTACTGTTCTGGAAAGTGAGGAATTCCACATCGGCGTATCCGTGTAGGTTTTATAGGAATCGCTCTGCTTGCTGTCATCCAGAAACGGATAGATCAGGAGCTGAAAGAGCGGCATAAAACCAGCCCCGCGGTCCCTGGCCATGAGGCAGGAGGTCACAGCCAGCATCCCCCCTGCACTGTCCCCGCCGATCCCGATCCGCGCAGGGTCGATTCCAGCCTCATCAGAGTGCGCATACAGCCACAGCAAGGATGCATAGGCATCCTCCTGCGGATAGGGATAGGGAAACGCCGGTGCCAGCCTGTACAGCGGGAAAGCCACCATACAGCGCCCTTCTTTGGCATAGACTGCAGCGTGGCGGTAATGGGA
>JAILFI010000217.1 GCA_024697655.1 Clostridiales bacterium | reverse complement strand
AAAGCGGCACCGGCTGCAAAGCCTGCGGCTTCGCCGGCCGCAGGAGCGAGAAGACCGGCGCCCAAGGCAGCAGAGCCTGAAAAGCCTGAAGAGACCGCGGCGGAAGAGCAGCCGCGCGTCATGACAGCTCAGGACGCAAAGACGGCAGCGTCTCTCAATCTTGGTGCGGCGAGAAGGATCAAAAAAGAAAACATCAAACCGAAGGAACCGAAGAAGGAAGAGCCGGCACCTGCTGCAGAGGAACCGGCGGCGCCCGCGCAGGAGGAGAAACCTGCTGTCGCCGAAAAGGCTCCGGAAGCACCTGCAAAAGAAGCTGCGCCGGCAGAAAGACCTGCAGAAGAAGCGGCTGCGCCGGAAACAAAACCCTCAGCGCCGGAAGCACCGGCGGCGGAGAAACCGGCTCAAAAACCAGCTGAGAAACCGGCTCAAAAACCAGCTGAAAAACCGGCTCCGAAAAAGCCGATGCACGATGACGGTCGTCAGAAACTCAAGATCATCAGAAAGGCGAGCGAGGACGAGCAGCCGGCGAGACCGCAGAGATCGCGCACCGGCGCATCCGGCGGCCAGCGCCCCGCAGGCGGTCAGAAGCCGGCAGCCGGTGAAAGAAGACGTCCCGGGGACCGTCCCGCAGGCGGACAGGGCGCAGGCGCCCGCAGCGGTCAGAACGCCGCACCCGCACGGGGGAACGACAAGAGAAACAAGAAAAAGAACGACAGCAGGGATGACCGGTACGGCAGCAAGTACGACCGCCGCGACAACAATGCCAACTATCCGAAGTCGCTGGAGAAGAAGGCTAAGAAAAAGCATGTTAAGCAGCGGCCGGACCCCGTTCCGGAAGTGGAAGAGGAGATCCTGCCCGTCGGCACCAAGGTGGTCAATGTCCCGATCACGATCGCAGGTTTCTGCGAGCAGGTCGGCGTGACCGTTGCCAGTGTCATCATGACACTGCTCAAGATGGGCATGGTCGCCAACCAGAACCAGAACATCGACGAGGTCACCGTCTCCGCGCTGGCGGATGAGATGGGGCTGGACATCGTTGTCGGCAAGGTCGAAGAAGAAGAGGAAGAAGAAGGGCTCGAAAACTTCGAAGACAGAGAGAAGGATCTCGTCCCGCGTGCCCCGATCATCACGGTCATGGGCCACGTCGACCACGGCAAGACGTCCCTGCTCGACGCGATCCGCAACACGAACGTCACAGCAGGCGAGTCCGGCGGCATCACCCAGCACATTGGTGCGAGCGAAGTTACTATTAACGGACAGAAGATCGTCTTCCTGGACACCCCGGGTCATGAAGCCTTCACGGCGATGCGTGCCCGCGGCGCGGACATCACCGACATCGCGGTCCTGGTCGTTGCGGCGGACGACAGCGTCAAGCCGCAGACGGTCGAGTCCATCAGCCACGCAAAGGCGGCCGGTGTTCCGATCATCGTCGCGATCAACAAAATGGATAAACCCGGCGCCAACCCGGATATCGTCAAGAAAGATCTGGCGGATCACGGTGTCCTGGTCGAAGAATGGGGCGGTGACGTCATCAGCGTGCCCGTTTCCGCGAAGACCGGCGACGGCATCGTCAACCTGCTGGAGATGATCCTCCTGCAGGCGGAAGTCCTCGAACTGAAAGCCAATCCGAACAGACTGGCGCTCGGCACGGTCATTGAAGCGCGTCTCGACAAGGCGAAAGGTCCCGTTGCGACACTGCTCGTCGCCAACGGTACCCTGCGCGCCGGCCAGAGCGTCGTCGCAGGCACCTGCGCCGGCAGGATCCGTCTGATGACCAACTACAAGGGTGAAAAGATCCACAAGGCCGGTCCGGCAACAGCGGTCGAGATCCTGGGTCTGAACGATGTCCCGGCGGCAGGCGATAAATTCAACGCGGTCGGTGACGACCATCTGGCGAAGGAGATCGCCGAAAAGAGAAAGCAGAAGCAGCGTGAAGAGATCATGGCGAGAAAGTCCGGCATGACGCTCGAAGAACTGTTCAGCTCTGCGGCGGAAGGCGAAGTCAAGGAACTCAACCTCATCGTCAAGGGCGATGTTATGGGTTCGGTCGGCGCTGTCGTCAGTTCGCTTGAAAAACTCTCCAACGACGAAGTCAAAGTCAAGATCGTCCACCAGGGCGTCGGCGCGATCAACGAATCCGATGTCATCCTGGCCGGCACAGCCAGTGCGGTCATCATCGGCTTCAATGTCCGTCCGAGCTCGGCCGTCCAGACGGCTGCGGACCGCGAGAGCGTCCAGATCCGTACTTACCGCGTCATCTACGACATCATCGACGATGTCGAGGCAGCGATGAAGGGTATGCTCGATCCGGAGTTCAAGGAAGAAGTCCTCGGCGAGATTGATGTCCGCGACACCTTCAAGGTGCCGGGCGTGGGCATCATCGCAGGCGGTTATGTCATGAAGGGCAAGATCGTGCGCAATGCGAGCGCGCGGCTGGTCCGCGAGGGCATCGTCATCCACGAGGGCAGCATCTCCTCGCTCAAGCGCTTTAAGGACGATGCCAAGGAAGTCGCACAGGGATTTGAATGCGGTATCGGCCTGGAGAACTACAACGATATCAAAGTCGGCGATGTGATCGAATGCTACCACATGGTCGAAGTGGAAAGGGATGCCTAAGGTATGAGACGAGGCTACAGACAGGAGCGCATCGGCGTTGAGATCAAAAAGATCATCAGCGACATGCTGCTCCGCGACATCAAAGATCCGCGCCTCGCGGACGGGATGGTCAGTATCACGGACGTCGAAGTGACCCGTGACGGCAGTTATGCCAAAGTCTTTCTGACCGTTTACGCGAACGAAGAAGATACGGAGGCGAAGGCGCGCGCCCTGGAAGGGCTGGAACACTGCAAAGGTCTGATCAAACGCGAGATCGGCCGGCGCATGGACCTGCGCCGTGTACCGGAACTGCTCTTCGAGATCGACGGTTCCTTTGAATACGGCATGCGGATGGATGCCCTGATTGAAAAGGCGGTAAAGAACGATGAAAAATGATCCGATCCCGATGATCGCGCAGGAACTCCTGGAAGCGGATTCCATCCTGATCTTCCCGCACATCCTGATGGACGGGGACGCGATGGGGTCTGCGGCCGCCCTGTGCAAAGCGCTTCGCGGCATGGGCAAGGACGCTCATATCGTGATCGAAGACAAAGTGCCGGATTATCTGCTGTTCCTCGACCGCGGCTATACTGTCGATATCGAGAACATCGGGCTTGCCAACATCGGCGGCATCGATGTATCGATCTGCGTGGACTGCGGCGAGAAGACCAGATTCCCCAAGCGGGCGGAACTGTTCTATCACGGTGATACGAAGATCTGTATCGATCATCACGTTTCCTCCGGCTTTATCGGCGATTACAATTACATCGATCCGGATGCGGCGGCGACCGGCGAGATCATCTTCGATCTTCTGCTCGCGCTCGGTGTCGACATCGATCAGGAGATGGCGGAAGCGCTCTTTGCAGCGATCACAACAGACACCGGAAACTTCCAGTATTCCAATACGACGGCGCACTCTCACGAGATCGTGATCGCGCTGTACGACTGCGGTCTTGACAGCAGCAAGGTCAGCCTTGCGCTGTACGAAAACGAGTCTCTGCCAAAGCTCCGGCTGCACAGCAGACTGATCGAGTCTGCCCGGCTGTTCGCGGACGGGGAAGCGATCATGACGACCGTCACGCAGAAAATGCTGCAGGAGACCGGGACCCTGATGGAAGATACGGAAGGTGTCGTCAGCACGCTGCGCAGCATACACGGTGTGCAGGTATCGGCGTTCATCAAGGAACAGCCGGACGGCAGTATGAAAGTCAGCCTGCGCTCCAAGGAGCGCGGAGATGTAGCTGCGGTCTCGCAGCGGCACGGCGGCGGCGGACATGTGCACGCAGCCGGTTTCAATCTTGAAGGTGTCAGTCTGGAAGAAACGGAAGCGCTGGTCATCAGGGAACTGACACAGGCACTGCAGGAAGACTGACCGGGCAAACGGAGAACAGGCATGTCTCTGAAAGGCATCATCAATATCGATAAACCACAGAATTATACGTCGTTCGACTGTGTGGCCATCCTGCGCCGCGCGGCCGGAACGAAAAAGATCGGGCATACCGGGACCCTCGATCCGATGGCGACCGGCGTGCTCGCGTGCTGTATAGGCCCAGCGACCAGGATCCTGGAGTATCTGGAGGAGGACAGCAAGGAATACTGCGGGACACTGCGCCTTGGTCTTGAAACGGATACCTGCGACATCTGGGGCAACGCGACGGTCTGCGAAGAGGTGCGCATCCTTGCGGAAGAAGAAACGCCGGCCGGAACGGACAGCGCGGAACATCTCATTACCGAAGCGCAGGTGCGGGAAGCATTCGCGTCCTTTACCGGTGCGATCGGGCAGATCCCTCCGCAGTATGCGGCGATCAAAGTGGGCGGCCGCAAACTCTACGAATATGCCCGGGAAGGGCGGCATGTGGAAGTGCCGGCACGGCCGGTCACGATCCACAGTATGGAGATCCTGGACATCCGGGAGGACGAAGTGGATTTCCGTTTGGTTTGCAGTAAAGGGACTTATGTAAGGTCTCTTTGCAGAGATATCGGCAGAGCGCTCGGGACTGCAGGCACCATGGCTGCGCTCCGCAGAACGAAGACCGGTCTGTGCAGCATCGAGGAAAGCCTGCCGGTCGAAGCCGTCAAGGAGATGGATGCGGCGGCGCTTGCACCGT
>JAILFI010000213.1 GCA_024697655.1 Clostridiales bacterium | reverse complement strand
CAATCCGCGCCAGTGGGCTAATAATAACTGGCCGCCGGAATCGCTGATCCGCCAGGACATCGCAGACGGCAACAGCTACGTGTGTATCACGGAAGACGGCGAGATCGTTTCGACTTTCTTTTATAAATTTGGAGAGAACGCCGAGCCGGGGTATGCAGCCATCGAGGATGGTGCCTGGATCGGGGAGGATACCTACGGCGTCATGCATCGCATGGCGGTCAGCGGCACCGTGAAAGGAGCGGCCACATTCTGTATGGAATGGTGTTATCAACAGTCCGGCCATCTGCGCGGCGATACCCATCCGGACAACAAGCCGATGCAGGGCGTGTTTAAGAAACTTGGGTTCCAGTACTGCGGTATCATCCACGTCGTGGAAGACAACGACCCGCGGTATGCTTATGAAAAGCTGTGAGGGGACTGCTCCTGTAAACTGTACGTTTGGTTTGCATAATGAACAAGAATAATAATTATGTAAATCTTAATATCGAATTACCAAAGCCGGTCGTACATGCGATCGGCCTTTTGGAATCCGCCGGATTTGAAGCCTGGGTCGTCGGCGGTGCAGTGCGTGATGCGTTGCTTATCGCCGGCATGCAGGAAGGAAGCGAGGATGCGGCGTCTTTGGACCGCGCGGGGGAAGGCCCCTCGGATTGGGATCTCACCACCAATGCGTTGCCGGAGCAGATGCAGCAGGTCTTCGCCGGCGAGCGCGTCATCGAGACCGGCTTGAAACACGGTACATTGACCGTTCTGCTGGACGGCATGCCGCTGGAAATCACGACCTACCGCGTCGACGGGACGTACACGGACAACCGGCGTCCGGACAGCGTTTCCTTTACAAAGAACATCGACGAAGATCTTGTGCGCCGCGATTTCACGGTCAATGCTATGGCGTACAATCCGCAGCACGGTCTTTACGACCCGTACGGCGGCAGGGGCGACCTGGCAGCCGGTATTTTGCGTGCTGTCGGCAAGGCGGGTGTTCCCGGTGAGCCTGTGAGGCGATTCCGCGAAGATGCGCTCCGCATTCTGCGTGCCCTGCGGTTTGCCGCGCAGCTGGGGATGACGATCGAAGAGGAGACAAGGCGGGCTGTGTTCGATGAGAAAACACGGCTTAACAACATCTCCCCGGAGCGGATCCGGGAGGAACTTGACAAACTGCTGCAGGGAGACCACGCGGCAGGCGTTCTGATTGAGTATGCGGAGGTGATCGCGGTCGTGATCCCGGAGATGCGAGCCTGCATCGGGTTTGACCAGCACACCCCGTACCATCGCTATAACGTATGGGATCACTGTGCGCATGCAGTGGAATTTGCGCGGATGTCTGTGCCGACTGCGATCGCGCTGCAGGAAACAGCCGGCTCGCGGGAAGAGTGGATCGGCAGTGTCCGGCAGGCCATCAGCTGCCTCAAATGGGCGGCGCTGCTGCACGACATCGAAAAGCCGGCCTGCTTCTTCCGGACGGATGACGGCAACGGCCACTTTTACGGGCATTCCGAGAAGAGCGCCGGGACAGCGGACCGGATCCTCGAGCGTCTGCATTTCGACAATGCGCGGCGCGAGAAGATCGTCATGCTCGTCGCCAACCACGACCGGCAGTTCGTCCTCGATGTCAAGCCCGTCAAGCGGGCGATCCGCAAATTCGGCAAGCAGGATCTGCTGCTCCTGATGGATCTGTACTCTGCGGATGTCAGCGCCCAGAGCGATCTGGCGGCGGACCGGCTGCGCGGGCACGACTTCATGCGGGCGGCGGTCATGCAGCTTTCCAAAGAGCCGGAAGCGGCGTTTTCGCGCAAGGACCTCGCCGTCAAAGGCGGGGATATGGCGGCGCTGGGGTATGAAGGGAAAGCCATCGGGGCGATTCTCGAACAGATCCTGGATGCGGTCATTGAGGAATCGCTCCCCAACGAAAGGGAGGCGCAGCTGGCGTTTGCGGAGCAAAAGCTGCCGGAAATCATGTGTTAAACAAATAACTTGCGTTTTTATGCGTTTTGGTGTTGACAATACCGGCGCAAATCTATATCGTGTTACCATAAAGTTGATAGAGGCGCGGTCGATATCAGTACTTCGCGGAGGCGGCAGCCAGCGAAACGAAGGAAAGGAGAGATCGCCGAAGGGCC
>JAILFI010000190.1 GCA_024697655.1 Clostridiales bacterium | reverse complement strand
GCTCTCTTCATGCCGGTGCCGGAAGCCGGGCCTCTGCCGTGCAGGCAGCACAGCTGGTCGATGTCCATGGTGTTGACATTGACGCAGGAGCAGCCGATCGGCCAGAGCAGGACAGCTTTTTCTTTCAGTTCCATCTCATCGACAACTTCCGCGATGAGTCTGTTGATGATACCGTGACCGCAGCCGCCGCAATAGGTGGTCGGGACACCGGTATTGATTTTCGGTGCTTCGTATACTACTTTCATCCTATTTCACCTCGACTTTCTGGATCTCGGCACAGATTTCCTTCGGAGTCGGAACGATACCGCCCAGCATGCCGAAGAAATGTACGTCATCCTTGTTCTTGACAGACAGCTTGACATCCTGAACCATCTGGCCGGCGTTCAGCTCGCAGACGAGGAACTGCTTGCCGTCCAGACCTTCGAATGCATTGTCCGGGAACGGCCAGAGGGAGATCGGACGGATCATGCCGACCTTCAGACCGGCTTCTCTTGCCATCTTGACACCGCTCAGGCAGACACGGGAGTACGCGCCGAATGCCACGACGACGATGTCCGGATCTTCGTCCATGAAATAGCTTTCGTATCTCTTTTCGTTCGCAGCGATCTCAGCATACTTCTTCTGCAGATCGTTGTTGAACTGATTCCACTGGACAGCACCGAAACCGCAGGTGGTGATCAGATGTCTCTTTCTGCCCTTCGCACCGGTCAGGGTGTTGTGCTTTTCTTCCGGAGCCGCTTCGTTGTCGGTGTAATCCGGCAGAACGACGGACTCTCTCAGTTTCGCCAGCATCGCGTCGGAAACGACGACGACCGGGTTGTTGTACTTCTCAGCGAGAACAAAGCTTTCCTGCATGATCTCAACGAGTTCCTGGATGGACCAGGGCGCCAGCGCCAGTGTGTAGTAGTCACCATGGCCGCCGCCTCTTGTGATCTGGAAGTAGTCGCCCTGTGCCGGCAGGATCTCGCCGTCAGCCGGGCCCGGTCTCATGATCTGGACGACAACGCCCGGCAGACCAGCCGCGCTCATGTAAGACATGGCTTCCTGGCCGAGGGAGAATCCCGGACCGGCTGTTGCGGTCATAGCTCTGTGGCCGGCTGCAGCCGCGCCTGCGATCATGTTGAATGCGGAACACTCGGTCTCCGCCTGGATGTAAACGATGTTCTCTTCGGGTCTTTCGACCATCACCTGTGCGTAGTATTCAGGAACTTCGCTGGACGGTGTGATCGGGTAACCGAAGAACATTTTGCAGCCACCTCTGATAGCGGCTTCTGCCATGGCCTGGTTGCCCTGCATGAATACTGCTTCTTTGCTCATGTTCTGTCCACCTCCTACTCGACGTCCTTATACACAGAAATACAGACATCCGGGCAAACTCTCGCGCATGTTCCGCACGCGATGCATGCCTCGGGTGCCGCAACTTCTGCTGCGAAATAACCCTTTTTGTTGATCTTTTCCCCTTTAACGAGGACCTTCTTCGGGCAGAAGTGGATGCAGTATCCGCATTCCTTGCACCGTTCGAAGTCGATCTTGACCTGATTCATTTAGGTACCTCCTTCGAGCATTGATTTATTCTACTCTGCACCGCCTGCCCCCTTTCGAACTGACAGCGCATTTTTATCCACTATCATTCTACAGAATCACCCAGCACTTTTAAACCAACAACTTGTTGGATGTCGATTATTTTTTCTCGGACAAACTGTTGCATGGAAAACCGCAAATGTAGTATGATGCGGATAATGATAAGCGAGGGTTGTCAGCACAGCGCGGGCAGCCTTCTGCACGCAGAAACACCTTTGAGAAACACGAAAAACGCTATGAAATACACACTCCAGGACTATTTGAACGACCATGCTGCCCTCTCCGACGTGTTGACCCAGCCGCAGGATTTTTCCTCCGTAACAGTCATCTCGACCCGTATCCAGGAACCGCCTTTTGACGAGTTTTTCAACAAAGGCGAGATCATCATTTCCAAGGTGTGGGGCTGGGAGACGGATACCGGCCTCATGGAGGATCTCGTACTCATCGCGCACGAAAAAGAAGTCGCAGCGCTCATCTGGGCGCTGCACGATAAGGGCGCCCGCGTTCCCGCGTCCGTGATCCGGCTGGCGGACACACTTGCTGTCACGCTGATCGAGGTGCCCTGGGAAACGAACTTCGCGGATCTGCAGGCGGAGGTTTTCAGTGCGATCCATGAGAAAGAAATCGCCGCGCTCCAGCAGATCCAGCAATCCCTGTTCGACCAGTTCTTTGAACTTGTTCCCATCAAAAAAACAGCCGCGCTGATCCATCGCGAATTGAACTGCGCGGTCCGCATCACCGACCGCCAGGGCGTCACCATCGGTGAAAGCGGCGCGATCCCGGAGGAACCGGATCCCGCCTGTCTTCTCCGCTCGGATATCGCCATCGGTGGCTTCAAATACGGCGAAGTATTCCTGTACCTGCTCGACGGACCGGAAAACCCGCTGTACGACCATGAAGACTACGCGCAGAAATACATCGCGTTCCCTCTGTCGTTCTGGTTCAACCGGCAGAACATCGAACTGATGACCGAAGGCAGGTACCGCAACGACTTCGTCTGGGATCTGGCGACCGGCTCGGAGGCGTCCCGCGAGGAACTGCTCGCGCAGGGGCAGTATCTGGGATTCGATCTTTCGACCACATACTTCTGCGTCATGCTGTACGTCCGCTTTGAACATACCGCCGACACCCGCGACCCCTTCACCCCGCAGCTCGCGCAGATGACCGCCGATGTGGAACAGGCGATCCTGCAGGAAGCCCGCCGGCAGGGCGTCGCCATCATGGCCGCGCATGTCAATCAGAGTTTTATCATTTATATAGGCAACAAACCGCCCTATTCCGAACAGGCGCTGGATGCTCTGCTCGACCGGTTCGAAGCCACGGCGCAGCAGGCGACCGGCCTCCGCTGCACTTTCCTGTGGGGGATCAGCGATCTGTCGGAGAACGATCCCGGCTTCGCCGTCACGTACAGGCAGGCCAGACAGGCTCTCACCCTGGGGATGCACGGCAGCCTCCGCGAGACCCGCATCTTCTACCGTAACACCCGCCGGGCGCTCATCGGCAGCGTCCTCTCGGAAAGCGACGCCGTCAGAGAAAGCGCCGAAGAAGTCTTTAAAGACCTGCTGGTGTATGACGAACACTCCAAAGTCGGGCTGATGCAGACCCTGATGGTCTATCTGGCGACCAACTACAACGCCAGCCAGACCGCGAAGGAGCTGCACCTGAACAGGCACTCCCTGCTCTACCGGCTGGAGAAGATCGAGCAGCTGACCGGTCTCTCCCTGCACGACCACGAGGACCTGTTCGTACTGGAAGCCTTCGCCCTGGCGCACGCAGAATAACGCGCACCGCCAGCCCGGATCGCCCGGTTTTCGCGGCGGGCAGCCGAATTGACAAGCCAAGCGATTCTTTCTATTATGAAACCATCCTTTTTCAGGAATCGTACAGTCTCCGGCACAAGACACTGCCGCAGACGGAATAAGAGGGAACCATGCAAACGATCAAGGAAGCAAAACCAAGAACAGAAGCGGAGAATCAGGAGCGCGCCGCGCTCGTCTCCGGGATCATCGCCAGAGTTCGTACAGAGGGGGACGCCGCGCTGGCTGCCTACAATGAGCAGTTTGACGGCTGTCTGCGCGAATCGCTCCGCGTCACGGAGCAGGAGATCCGAGCGGCTTATGAACAAGTCCCGGAAGAGATGATCGCCGACATGCGCCAGGCTGCCGCCAACATCCGCGCCTTCGCGGAAGCGCAGCGTGCCAGCATGCACGAGCTGTCCGGCTTCGCGCCGGTGCAGGGAATGGATCTCGGACACCGGATCATCCCTGTCTCCTCCTGCCTGTGCTACGTGCCGGGCGGCAACTATCCGCTCTACAGCACAGCGCTGATGCTGGGCATTCCCGCCAAAGCGGCGGGTGTCGGACGCGTCTGCGCCTGTTCCCCTGCAGTCAAAGGGACCGGCAGCATCGAGCCGAAGACTCTGGTCGCCATGGATATCGCCGGTGTGGATGAGATCTACGTCACCGGCGGCGCACAGGCCATCGCCGCATTCACCTACGGCACAGCCTCGATCGACCCCGTCGACATCATCGTCGGACCGGGAAATGCCTTTGTGACCGAAGCAAAAAAACAGTGTTACGGCAAAGTCGGCATCGATTTCCTCGCCGGGCCGAGCGAAGTCATGATCATCGCGGACGGCAGCGGGGATCCGGCAGTCACAGCCGCCGATCTGCTGGCGCAGTCCGAGCATGATTTTCTGGCCAAGGGGATCCTGGTCACGACCGACCGCGCTTTCGGCCTGAAGGTGATCGCGTGCGTCGAAGCACAGCTCACCGAACTGAACACGGCCGGCATCGCCGCGAAGTCCTGGGCGGACCACGGCGAAGTGCTGCTCGCGGACGATCTGACCGATGCAGTCAGATACGCCAACAGCTACGCGCCGGAACACCTGGAGATCAATGTCCGGCAGGCGGATGAGGAGTATGTCATCAGCAGTGTGCGCAATTACGGTTCTCTGTTCATCGGGCAGAATACCGCGGAAGTCTTCGGCGATTATGCGTCGGGGACCAACCACACCCTGCCGACGCTCGGAGCAGCCCGCTACACGGGAGGCGTTTATGTCGGGACCTTCCTGAAGACCTGCACTTACCAGCGGTTCTCCGACAGCGCGATGCAAAAGCTTGCGCCGGTCGTTGAACGGCTCGCAAAAGGCGAAGGCCTGAGCGGTCATGCCAATGCGGCCGCGATCCGCCTGAAACAATAAAAAAACCGGCTGCTGCCGGACACAGGAGAGCCGCCGGCTCTCTTTTTTTA
>JAILFI010000165.1 GCA_024697655.1 Clostridiales bacterium | reverse complement strand
GAACTCTGGGAGACCGTACAGTCCCGCGCGTTCCCGGGCAGCACGAGCAACCATCACCTCGGTACGCAGCTCGCGCTCCTGATGGCGGCATACGAAATGAACCAGTTCAAAGACGCGTATCAGAGCGCGGTCGTCGCGAATGCGCAGGCGTTCGCCAAGTCGCTTGCGGCAGCCGGTCTGGACGTGCAGGGCGACCCGGCGAAGGGCTATACGAAGACACATCAGGTCATCGTCAGCGTCGGTTACGGCGAAGGGCCCGAAGTGGCGGAGCGCCTTGAACAGAACAACATCATCTGTAACTACCAGGCGACGCCGGAAGAAGAAGGCTTCACCGCCTCCGGCGCGCTGCGGCTGGGCGTTTCCGAGATGACCCGGTTTGGCTTCACGGCGGATGACTTCGCGAAACTCGCGGATCTCATGGCAGCCTGCATCAAGGACGGGACGGATGTCTCCGAAGAGGTCAGAAAGCTGCGCGCGCAGCATCTCGAGATGCAGTACTGCTTCAAAGATGCGGACATGGCCGGTGTCATGGACACGTTCGCAAAGAAGACAGGCCTTTAAGTCACATCGATCCGGATAACCGGTTGAAGGAGGTAGATCAACATGTACAAAGTAGCGACCCTGAATAAGATCTCACCTGTCGGTCTGGCGGAACTGGGAGAGGAGTATGAGATTTCCGAAAGCCTGGAGCGGGCGGAAGCGATCATCGTCCGGAGTTTTAAGATGAACGATATGGAGTTCGAGGATGAACTGCTGGCGATCGGCAGAGCCGGTTCGGGGACGAACAACATCCCTGTGGACCGCTGCGCCGAAGAAGGCATCGTGGTCTTCAACGCGCCGGGCGCCAATGCGAACTCCGTCGCGGAACTCGTGATCGGCGCCATGTTCGAAGCGGCCCGCAACATCCCGGAGGGGACCGCCTGGGCGAACACGCTGGACGGCGATGTTGCCAAAGCGGTCGAAAAAGGAAAGGGTCAGTTCGCCGGGCATGAGATCAGCGGGAAGAAGATGGGCGTCATCGGTCTCGGCCATGTCGGTCTGCTGGTCGCCAACAAAGCGGCGGCGCTCGGGATGGACGTGACCGCCTATGTCAGAACACCGCGCGAAGTTCCCGGGCTTTCCCCGGACGTGACAATGGTCTATGATATGGATAAGGTGCTGGCTGAGTCCGACTACCTTTCCATCCATATTCCGGGCGGCGGCGACAACAAGGGACTGATCAGTGCAGAGAAGATCGCGAAGATGAAGGACGGTGTGGTCTTTCTCAATTTCGCCCGCGCGGACATCGTCGACGACGAAGCGATGCTCATGGCGGTCGAGGACAGGAAAGTGGCCAGATACATCACCGACTTCCCGAACGACAAGCTTGTCGGCCGGTATCATGTGGTGGTGATCCCGCATCTTGGCGCTTCGACCGAAGAGTCTGAAGAGCGCTGCGCGGCGATGGCCGCATCGGAGGTGCGCGAATACCTGGAAAAGGGCAATATCGCCAACAGTGTCAATTTCCCTGCGGTCAGCCTGGGGGACATCCCTGCGGGGATGTCGCGGCTGTGCCTGCTGGGGCAGGCCGGTGCGCCGCTTAAGGAGCAGGCGCATGAGGCGGCTGCGGCAGCCGGCGTCACGATCGCGGAAGAGACCGAAGCCGAAGGAAAAGGCAAGGCGGTATACCTTGCGGACATTTCCAAACCAGTGGATGAGCAGGCCCTGCTCGAAGCGCTGCCGGACGGCATGATCCTGGCACGCGTGCTCTGAGAACAGCCTGTGCGAACATAACCAAGTATCAAATGAAGGAGGTATAACCATGAATTTCCCGAAAGAACTGAAGTATGCCAAAACACATGAATGGGTCAAGGTAGAGGACGGCATTGCGGTCATCGGCCTGACCGATTTCGCACAGGATGAACTGGGCGACATCGTTTTCATCAATCTGCCGGAAGTCGGCGATGAATTCGGTGCGGATGATGTCTTTGCGGACGTCGAGTCCGTCAAGGCGGTTTCGGATATCAATACCCCGGTCGGCGGCACGGTCACCGAGATCAATGAAGAACTGCTGGATGCGCCGGAGAAGATCAATGAAGCGCCGTATGAAGCCTGGCTCGCCAAGGTGGAAGTTTCCGAGGAATCGGACGAGCTGATGAGCGCGGAAGAATACGAAGCCTTCATCGAATCGGAAAAATAAAAGGAGCTGGCAATGGGCGATTATATTGTGAATACCGCCCGGGAACAGAAGGAGATGTGCAAGGCGCTCGGCGTCGAAAAGCCGTCCGATCTGTTCAACGGGCTGCCGGAAAAGGTGCGGCTCACAAGTCCGCTCAACATTCCGGAAGGGAAGAGCGAGGCGGAAGTCATCACTCTCCTCGAAGACATGGCGGATCAGAACCATGTCTTCCGCACCTGCTTCAGAGGGGCAGGCGCATACCGCCGTTACATCCCGGCGATCGTGAAGAACGTCACCGCCAAGGATGAGTTCAAGACAGCCTACACGCCGTACCAGCCGGAGATGAGCCAGGGCATCCTGCAGTCGATCTTCGAGTACCAGACGATGATCTGCGAACTGACCGGCATGGATGTCTCGAACGCGTCGATGTACGACGGTGCTTCGGCGGCGGCGGAAGCGGTCATGATGTGCCGCGACAGAAAACATAAGAACATCTACGTCTCCGAAGCGGTCAACCCGCGCATGCGGCAAGTCATCCAGACCTATGCGACAGCAGCCGGCGTAAAAGTGGAGACTGTACCGGCGGCGAGTGACAACACGACCGACTTCGAAGCGCTCGAGAAGATGCTCGCGGAAGATAAGGAAGCGGCCTGCTTCCTGCTCCAGCAGCCGAACTTCTTCGGACGGTTCGAGGAACCGGCGGTCGCCGAAAAAGTCGTCCACGACGCGGGCGCAAAATTCATCATGGCGTGCGATCCGATCTCGCTGGCAGTGCTGAAGAGCCCCGGAGAGTACGGGGCGGACGCAGCGGTCGGGGAAGGGCAGCAGCTCGGTCTGCCGCTCGGCGCAGGCGGTCCGTACATCGGATTCCTCGCGGCAAAGGAAGACATGATGAGAAAACTGCCCGGCCGTATCGTCGGTGAGACGACCGACCACGACGGCAACCGCGCCTATGTTCTGACACTGCAGGCAAGAGAACAGCACATCCGCCGTGAGAAGGCGAGTTCCAACATCTGTTCGAACGAAGCGCTCTGTGCGCTGACCGCATCGGTCTACATGGCTGCGATGGGAGCGGACGGCATGGCGCAGGCGGCGGAGAATTCCGTGTCAGCAGCCCATGCGCTGCATGACGCGCTCCTTGCAGCCGGCATGGAAGATGAGACGGGCGGCGATTTCTTCAACGAATTCGTCACCACATCGAAGATCCCGGCGAAGGAGATCGAGAAGGCGATGCTTGAAAAAGGCATCCTGCCCGGTCTGCCGCTCGATGACCGGCGGATGCTCTGGTGCGCGACCGAGGTCAACACACCGGAAGAAGTGGCACGCGCAGCCGGCATTGTGAAAGAACTGATGGAAGGGGGTGCTGCGAAATGAAGCTGATCTTTGAAAGAGGCGGCGAAGGCAGACACAGCGACCTCCTGCCGAAGAACGCATTCGCACCGGTACAGGTCGAAGAGCGGTTCTTAAGAGAAAAAGCCCCGGCACTGCCGGAGGTCAATGAAGTCGAGATCGCACAGCATTACACCGAACTTGCCAAGCAGGCGTTCGGTGTGAGCAACGGGATGTACCCGCTCGGCTCCTGCACGATGAAATACAATCCGAAGGTGAACGAAGAAGCGGCTTCCCTGCGCGGCTTCACGGACATCCATCCCCTGCAGCCCGAAGGGACGATGCAGGGTGTTGCCGGGATGTACAAGACGCTGGAGAAGTACCTGCTCGAGATCACCGGCATGGATGCGGTGACTTTCCAGCCGGCGGCAGGCGCCCACGGCGAATTCACCGGCTTGCAGCTGATCCAGGCATATCACCGTTCCCGCGGTGATGAGAAACGCTGCAAGATCATCGTTCCGGACACAGCGCACGGCACCAACCCGGCGAGCTGCACCATGTGCGGCTACCAGGTCGTGAACATCCCGTCCAATGAGAAAGGCGGCATGGACCTTGATCTGCTGCGCGAAGCAGCCGGAGAAGACACGGCCGGCCTGATGCTGACCAATCCGAACACGCTCGGTATCTTCGACGAGAACATCGAAGAGATCACCGCGATCATCCATGAGGCGGGCGGGCTGTGTTACTATGACGGAGCAAACCTGAACGCGGTCATCGGCATTGCCAGACCGGGCGATATGGGCTTCGACGTGATGCACACCAATCTGCACAAGACATTCTCGACCCCGCACGGCGGCGGCGGTCCGGGCAGCGGGTCGGTCGCCTGCAAATCGTTCCTGGCTGAGGACCTGCCCGGCAGGCAGGTCAGCGGGGAGAGCGGTGCGTATCACTTCTATCATCCGGCGAAGAGCATCGGCTCCGTGACTGCCTTTGACGGCAATGCGCTCGTCGTGCTCCGCGCGCTGGCCTATGTCCTGACGCTCGGCAGAGAAGGCATCCCGCAGGCGGCGGAGAACGCGGTCCTCAACGCCAACTACATGCGCGCAGGTCTGGAAGACGTGCTGGAAGTGCCGTACGGCGGTCCCTGCATGCACGAATTCGTCGCCAGCGCGAAGAAGATCAAGAAAGAGACCGGCGTCGCGGCGCTCGACATCGCCAAAGGCATGATCGACTGCGACATGCATCCGCCGACGATCTATTTCCCGCTGATCGTGGACGAAGCGCTGATGTACGAACCGACAGAGACCGAGTCCAAGGAGTCGATCGACCGTGCGGTCGAGGCGATCCGCGGGATCTGCGCGAAGGCTTATGAAGATCCGGAGTATCTCCACGGGGCGCCGCACCATGCCCCGATCGGAAGACCCGACGAAGTGACAGCGGCACGCCATCCGGTCGTCCGCTATCAGGCAGAAGAGGAGGAAAAAGAATGAAATACGAACGCACCTTCAACTTTTCGGCGGGCCCGGCAATGATGCCGGAGCCCGTACTCGAAGAGATCCGTGATGAGATGATGAACTACCGCGGCAGCGGCATGTGCGTCATGGAGATGAGCCACCGTTCGAAGGTCTTTGAAGAGATCGCCAACCAGGCGGAAGCGGACCTGCGCGAACTGATGGGCATCCCGGACAACTACAAAGTCCTGTTCGTACAGGGCGGCGGCACCGTGCAGTTCGCGATGGTCCCGATGAACCTGATGAACGGGGGCACCGCCTGCTATGTGGAGACCGGGAACTGGTCCAAGAAAGCGATCGCGGAAGCGAAGAAATTCGGCAAGGTGGAAGTCGTCGCATCCTCGGCGGACAAGAATTTCTCCTATGTGCCGGATTGCTCGGATCTGGCGCTTCCGGAAGACACGGACTATGTGTACATCTGTGAGAATGAGACCATCAACGGGACAACGTTCTTCGATCTCCCCGATACAAAAGGGAAGATCCTGGTCAGCGACCAGTCTTCGATGTTCCTGTCCCGTCCGTGCGATGTCAGCAAGTACGGTCTGATCTGGGCGGGGGTCCAGAAAAACGTTGGTCCTGCCGGTATGGCGATTGTCATCATCCGGGAAGATCTGCTGAAGGATGAGCTTCCGCACTGGGTGCCGACCTACATGAACTACAAGACGCACGCCGATGCGGACAGCATGTACAATACCCCGAACTGCTGGGCGATCTACTGCTGCGGCAAGGTGTTCCGTTACCTGCTCGACAACGGCGGGCTCGAAGCGATGGCAAAACGCAACGAGGAAAAAGCGGCGGTCCTGTATGATTATCTCGACCAGAGCGGGCTGTTCAAAGGCACGGTCGTCAAAGAGGACCGTTCGCTCATGAATGTGCCGTTCTCGACCGGCGATAAGGATAAGGACGCGGACGTTGTTGCCGCCACCAAGGCGGCCGGTTTTGACAACCTGAAGGGTCACCGGAGCGTGGGCGGCCTCAGAGCCTCCATCTACAACGCGATGCCCAAAGAAGGCGTCGAGGCGCTGGTTGCGTTCCTGAAGGACTATGAGGAATCGCACAAATAACTGTGGACAAAGAAAGGAAATCAATATGGCTTGCTGTAAACCGGCAAAGATCCTGCTGCCCAAAGAAGGCGCGGATCTGAGCAAATGGGCGGTCGTCGCCTGCGACCAGTTCACCTCCGAACCGGAATACTGGGCGGAGGCGGATGCGATCGTCGGCGATGCGCCGTCGACGCTGCGCATCACGCTTCCGGAAGTGTATCTGGAAGAGCCCGGTGTGGAAGACCGCGTCAGAAAGATCAACGAAACGATGGCGGCATACCTCGCGGATGGGGTGCTTGAAGAACTGCCCGCGGGCATGATGCTGATCGACAGGGATACAGGCGGTCCGTGCGGCCGTAAAGGGCTGGTCCTGGCTTTCGATCTGGAAGCCTATGACTACCGGCTCGGCTCCACGTCGCAGATCCGGCCGACGGAAAAGACCGTTGTGGAGCGGATCCCGCCGCGCCTCGCGGTCAGACGGGACGCTCTTGTCGAACTGCCGCACATCATGCTGCTGATCGACGATCCGGACCGTACTGTCATCGAACCGCTGTATGAAAAGAGAGCTGCTTTTGAGCAGAAGTACAGCGTCGACCTGATGATGAACGGCGGGCATATCGACGGCTGGTTCATCCCGGAAGGGGAGACGACAGATGCGGTGCTGGCGGCGCTGGACGAGCTGAACAGCCGGGAGCGGTTCAATGCCCGCTACGGCCTGACCGAAGATAAGCCGCTGCTGCCGTTCGCAACAGGCGACGGCAACCACTCCATGGCGACCGCCAAAGCGGCATGGGAGGAGATCAAGAAAGATCTTTCGCCGGAGGAGCAGGAAAACCATCCGGCACGTTTCGTGCTGGCGGAACTTGTCAACATCCACGACGAGAGTCTGGAGATCGAGGCGATCTACCGGGTGCTCTTCGGCGCGGATATGGATGATGTCTGCAAGGCAGCGAAGGCGTTCTTTGAAGCGCACGGCGCAACGTTCGAAGAGGGGGAACAGGAAGGCGCGCAGGTCTTCCCGTGGTATTGCGGCGAAAAGAGCGGCAAGGTCAGCATCAAGGGATCTCCCTGGGCGCTGCCGGTCGCGACGCTGCAGGCGTTCCTCGACGACTACCTCGCTGCGCATCCTGCGGTGAAGATCGATTACATCCACGGGCTGGATGTGCTGAAGAGACTCTCCGCGGAGCCCGGCAATATGGGGTTCTGGCTTGAAGACCCGAAGAAGAGCGATCTGTTCCGCGGCGTCATTATGGACGGCGTCCTGCCGCGCAAGACGTTCTCAATGGGTGAGGCGAGAGAAAAACGCTACTACATGGAAGCGAAGAAGATCAAGTAAGATGATCAGGGAACTGTATAGGATCCGGGCCAATGGCTCGGATCCTGCTCACAATCTGGCAGTCGAGGAATACCTGACCCGGCATACCGAGCCCGGGCAGTGTATCTTGTTTTTGTGGCAGAATAAACGAACAGTTGTTATAGGAAAAAATCAGAACGCCTGGAAGGAGTGCAGCGTGCAGCAGCTGGAGGCGGACGGCGGGCATCTTGTCCGGCGGCTCTCCGGCGGCGGAGCAGTGTACCACGACCTTGGCAATCTCAATTTCACATTCTGTGTCCGGCGGGAAGACTACAATATTTCCCGGCAGACGGATGTGATCCTGCGCGCCGTAAAGAGCCTCGGCATCGATGCCGTGAAGAACGGCCGCAATGATCTGACCGTGGACGGAAAGAAATTCTCCGGGCACGCTTTTCTGAAAAAAGGACCGTACTGTTATCACCACGGCACCCTGATGGTGGACGTGGATGCGGAACGGCTCATAAAGTATTTGCGGGTGGACCCGCTCAAACTCGACGGCAACGGCGTGGACTCGGTCCGCGCGCGGGTGACCAACCTGCGTGAGCATGCGCCGTCGCTGACGATCGCAGCACTTGAACAGGCATTGACGGACAGTTTCTCAGAGGTCTACAGCTTGCCGGTGAAGGATCTTCGTGAAGAAGATCTGCCTGCGTGGAAGATCGATGACCTTGCCGCCTTCTACGCCAGCTGGGACTGGGTGTTCGGCAGGCCGCTCTCGTTCACGCACGAAATGCAGGGCAGATACGGCTGGGGCGGCGTCCATATTGGATTGAAAGTAAAGAGCGGCATCGTCCGCGATATGATCTGTTACTCCGACGGGCTGGAAGAGGGGGTCCTCGCAGCCGTCTGCGATGCGGTGAAGGGCTGCCGGTACGAGAGCGATGCCCTCGTGGAAGCGGTCCTGAAAGGCGTGGGATCCGCCGAGCCGCTCAGCAAAGTGACGGCGGCGCAGATGGCGGCAGACCTCAGCGATCTCATCCGGACGAACGCGGCGGAGTAACGCGTCACGATATATTGGCAACAGGAAGGAAACAACATGGAAAAGTATGATCTCATCGTTCTGGGCGGCGGCCCGGGCGGGTACGAAGCGGCGATCGAAGCCGCCAGAGTCTACGGGAACAAAGTCGCGATCGTGGAGAAGGACCGTCTCGGCGGGACCTGTCTCAACCGCGGCTGCATCCCGACCAAAACGCTGCTCCATACGGCAGACACACTGTCGCATATCCGGCAGCACGGTGAAGAAATGGGGCTCGTCGGGGCTGCGGAGATCGCCTGCGATATGGCGATGCTCCAAGGGCACAAGGCCGCCGTGGTCGATCAGCTGACCGGCGGCGTGGCCGGTCTGATGAAAGCCAACAAGATCACGGTGTATCAGGGGACCGGGGCGATCTTTGATAAGCAGCACGTCCAGGTGCTGCAGACCGGGGATGACGCATCGGAAAACGGCACACTGCTGCTGGAAGCCTCTCATATCCTGATCGCGACGGGTTCCGTCCCGGCGGTGCCGCCGATTCCGGGGGCGGATCTTCCCGGTGTTGTCACCAGCGATGAGATGCTGGATCTCTCTGAACCGCTGGAGGATCTGGTCATCGTCGGCGGCGGTGTTATCGGCATGGAGTTTGCCGAACTCTACAGCGCGCTGGGTACACACGTCACGGTGGTCGAAGCACTCGACCGGATCCTGGCCAACATGGACAAGGAACTTTCCCGCAGCCTGGCGATGGTCGCAAAGAAGAGCAAGGGCATCGATATCCACACCTCCGCGATGGTGAAGGAGATCAGGGAAGAAGACGGCAAACTGATCGTCTGTTATGAAGAAAAAGAAAAACCGCTTACAGCGGCGGGGGACAGAGTGCTGCTCTCCGTCGGACGGCGCGCCAATACGGCGGGGCTTTTCGCAGCCTCTGAAGATGCGGCAAAGATCCGCGGCGCGGTGATGACCGAACGGGGCCTCGTCGCGGTGAACAGCGATTACGAAACAGCGGTCCCGGGGATCTACGCCATCGGTGACGTCATCGGCGGCATCCAGCTCGCGCACGTTGCAACAGCGGAAGGAAGGACTGCTGCTGCGCACATGAACGGTGTGCCCTCCGGGATCAGGATGGATATCATTCCGTCCTGCATCTACACGTCCCCCGAGATCGCCGGCGTCGGTCTGACGGAAGCGGAAGCCAAAGAGCAGGGCATCGCTGTGATCACGAAAAAGTACCCCATGGGGGCGAACGGCAGAACGCTGATCTCCATGGAGGAACGCAGCTTCATCAAACTGGTGGCGGACGAGGAAACGCACCGGCTCCTGGGTGCGCAGATGATGTGCGCCAGAGCGACGGATATGATCGCGCAGTTCGCGCAGGCGATCGCCAACGATCTAAAACTGGAGGATATGGCAAAAGTGATCTATCCGCACCCGACCTACAGCGAGGGGATCGGCGAGATCGTCCGGTAGAAACAAGGTTCCCTGCCTATGAGTGCCTCGCCTGCTTCGAAGAAGAAATCCCGTAAGGATCCGCTGAGCAAAGGCCGGATCACCGCTTTTGCGGTTGCTTTTGCCGCGGCGTTCCTGCTGCCTGTTCTGTTGAGCGGGCTGGTTTTTGTGACGGGCTGGGATCTGACAGACCTTCTGAATGCCGGAGGTGCGGCTGACAGACAGCCGCTCCGCGCAAAGGCACTCGTTCTGTGCAGTGATGAAATGGCGCGCCTGGAAGTGCAGGAGCAGAAGGAATACGAAGAAGAAAGACTGGTCAAAGAGGCAGAAGAAGCTGCCAAAGATCCCTGTCAGGAAATCCTGAAGGACTTGCCGGCGGCGGCGGACGGGGTCGTTTATCTGGGCGGCTACAAGCCGTCCAAAGCGGTGCAGGACGCTCTTGATGCCTGTATTGCCGGCACAAAGAACAGAGGGCGGAGCGCCGGATTCGTGATGCTGGATCTGTCGACCGGTATGGGCGCCGCCTACAATACGGCAGAGGAATTCTACGGCGCCAGCAGTCTCAAGATCCACCGTGTCCTGGCGGTCGCGGAGACCGACCCCAAACTTCTGAAGAACAACCGCTGGCGGGTCAGGGCGATCCTGGTCGAATCCGATAATGCGACGTATGAATGGCTGTATGATACATACGGAAACAAGGTGCTCGATCAATACGCATCTGTTGCCGGGGCAAAGCTCCGGTTCAGCAGAGGAAGACAGTACGCGTATTACGACGTTGCCGCCTTTGCCCGGCTATGGAAGCACGCCTATGATCTCATGCAGGAAAACCCGGCCTGCGAAGAAGCCGGTGCGCTGGCGGAGAAACCGTACTATTCCTCGATCCACAGGCTGCTGAAGGGGCAGTACACGACCAGGAGCAAGGCCGGCTGGATCTACGAAGGCGGCATCCGTGCCGCTGCGGACGGGGGCATCGTCTACGACAGGGAATCGCCCTATCTCATCGTGATCATGAGCGATTACGCAAGCGACCTGACCTTGCTCGATCCGTACGTCAAAGCACTGGAAGAAGCGCATCAGGATATCAAAAGAGCGGGACAGCCGAAATGACGGTCACCGCTCCCAGACAGGCTGCCTTCCGCTTTGCGGAGGCGGCTTTTTGATTGCCGGATCAAAGATCGATGCTTTCAAACCGGGCTTTTGAAGTCCTGCACGACAGCGCTGTCGCGGCTGCGTAGATGACAGCTGCCGCAGCGAGGCATGCAAATTGCAGCCCGAGCCGTTCTCCCGAAGGTGTGTTCAGGAAAGCCAGACCGGGCAGGTGGTGCAGAGTCTCAGCGGCCACGATGATGACGCCGGCCGCGATGCCGTAGAGCAGGAACGGGATGCCCATCTTGTATCCCGTTTTGAAGAACCCGCCGACGAAGAATACATTGAATGCCGTAAAGACGAGGAGCGTGAATGCCAGGAACAGCGGGGACGCGTTCATCAGGGCGTTCCGGAGATACGGCTCCGCGCCGGAAAGGGCGGTCATGCGGACGGCGGTCAGCACTGCGAAGAGCGCGAAACCGATCATTTCGATCGTGCAGGTGAACGTGTACTTCGCCGCGACGAAGTCGCTCTTTTTCACGGGCAGCAGTACGGTATACATCGTGTCGTTCGCTTCCCGGCTGTACTGAAACGACTGGAACAGCCCGAGCCCCATGAAGAACGCGCCGCAGAGGATAGGATAGCCCGGCAGCAGTGTCATCAGTGAAAAGGCGAGGAAGATAAAAGCCAGCGGTGACGCGGCGAGTTTGAATTCCTTATTGAGCAAGCTTTTCATAGAGAGACTCCTTTTCGTAATGCACCATGATATCGTCGAGCCGTTCGCCCGCACCGTTTGCCGCGCAGTCCGCAAGGAACGCCTGCAGCGGTCCGGAGGTGACGATCTTTCCTTTTGCGATATAGGTGATATCGTCTGCGCATTTTTCGAGATCCGACGTGATGTGCGTCGAGTACAGGATGCTCACGCCGTGGTCCCGCAGGGCGAGAAACGTCTCCAGGAGTTCTTCGCGGGAGACGGGATCGAGGCCGCTCGTCGGTTCGTCGAGGATCAGCAGCTCCGCGCGGTGGGAGAGGGACAGTACCAGACTGAACTTGACGCGCATGCCCTCGGACAGCTGCATCGGGGTCTTGTTCTCGTCGAGTGAAAAGGCGTCCATGTAGCGGCGGTACGCCTCTTCGTCCCAGCTGTCGTAGAATGTCTTTGTCACCGCGATGATGTCCCGGATCTTCTTGCGTTTATAGTAATCGACCGCACCGCCCGCGTAGCCGATGCGCTGTTTGATCTCCCGCTCATGTTCTTTCATGTCCATTCCGAACACGCGGACATCGCCCGCGTCCGGCTGCACGAGCCGGAAGATCGACTTCAACGTTGTGGTCTTCCCGGCGCCGTTGCGCCCGATGAAGCCCATGATGCGGCCTTTCTCAAGGGAAAAACTCACATCGTCCAGCAGGAAGGAGGGGTACTGCTTTCTGAGCCCCGTTACTTCTAATACAGCCATTGTCGCACCTCTTTTTTATTCGTCTTCTTCACTGCCGTCCGGATCCTCTTCGTCTGCGCCTGCCCCGGCATTGAAGATGTTGCCGAACAGGGTGGAGAAGGTGGATTTCGGAGGGATCGCGATGCCTCTTTTTTCGTCGCCCAGCAGGAGCAGGGTGTCGCCCGGGTGGATGTCAAAGACGTCCCGTGCTTCTTTCGGGATCACGATCTGGCCCTTTGCGCCGACGGTCACGCTCCAGGCGTATTTGCCTTTCATGGGTTTCAGGTTTGGCTTTTTTGTTTTCATGGCTTTATCTCCGCTGAGGTATGTTTTGTTATACAAATCATACTTATAATACCTGTGCTTGTCAACAGGGAAAAGCAAGTATCCTTTCGGGTCCGACTCCCTTTGTTGTATAAAGCAAAACAGAGTGGCAATGCCACTCTGTTTGCTTTGGTACCCGGTAGGGGAGTTCGCGTCTCGCTAACGCGATCCGCCGTCCGTCGGCTCCCCGTTCGGTCGCCTCGGACCAGCGCCTGCTCGAATGTCCACCGGATATTCTCGCTTAACGGCGCTGCCCTTTCGGGTTCGACTCCCCGCTGATAGTGATAAAAGCAAGAAAAAAGACTCCGTTAGGAGTCTTTTTTCTTGCTGGTACACCGTCAATCAGAATTTGAGAACCCGGGTCATAGAGCTTCGTCTTTATGTAATTTTCAAGGCTCACATAGACTTCACCGAGCTGGTCGGCAAAGGTCCACATGATCTCGAAATGCACACTCTTTTTACACTGAGTGATTAGAGAACCACCAAATGCTCGAAATTCTCTATGAATATTGGTTATGGTAAAATAGTTGCGAAGGCAAATCGGGATTTGTGGAGGCTTACGAAATGAAGAAAACAATAGAAGAATTGCTGCAATTCCCATACTGGATCGTTGACATATTGCCGTCACAGGTGCCTGAAGGCAGTCCCAGACAATACTTTACTGTTGAAAATTATTTTCTGCAGGGCAACAGGATAGAAGAGATAAAACAAAAGCATATCAACCTGATTCTCAAGCTTAATTGCTATAGAGATATATCAATAGGCGATGAAACTGTGATCAATCCGTTACCGGAGCATGTTGCCGACGAGATGAAAAAAAGGTATCTCTATATTATGATCGGTGAAAGCATGATCCTTTCCGAACCTGATGACACGCATCTGACCGTCTTTAATCCTGATACGGAGCTACTGGAACTGATCAGGCAGATTGCTTCCGGCGAAGGTTTTTTTGTCTGGAAGACTGACGTTTAAAAAAATGTTGACTAACGACCGAACGGTA
>JAILFI010000176.1 GCA_024697655.1 Clostridiales bacterium | reverse complement strand
TTCATTGCCACGACAGCTCCAGCCATATGAAGCATCATGGCGTGGCAGCATCCGATCGGACCTGCTCCGACGACCAGCGCATATTCCCCCGGTTTTACAAAGCACTTTGAAAACCCGTTGTACACAGCCGAGAGCGGTTCGGCAACCGCCGCCTCGGCCAGAGTCACGTTTGGGGGCACTATGCACAGATTGCCCCTGCTGACGGCATCTGCCGGTATCTTCATATATTCAGCCATCGCGCCGTCCATATTGATTCCGAACGCACGGTAAGACCTGCACAGATGCGGCCTGCCTGATACACACATATCACAGATGCCGCATCCGATATTCGGCTGCGCCGCCACCTTTGTACCGACCTTGTATTCTTCAGGAACTCCCCTGCCGACCTTCGCGATCTCGCCTGCGAATTCGTGTCCCAAAATCAGCGGATGCTCCTCATCAACGCCGGCCTTCCCGTTCTTCCACATTCGTATGTCTGTACCGCATACAGCTGCAGCCTTCACCTTCAGCAAGATCTCTCCGTCCGTGATCTCCGGCACCGGTACCTCCTCCAGACGGATATCCTTCGGGCCATACAATCTGAGTGCAAGCATAGTAAATCAATCCTCCTTACAGGCGGCTGTGATCAGTCGATCAGCATTGCCTTCATATCAAACACCTTCGCCAGCTGCTGCAGTTCAACCTTCACATCCCCCGAGATGATCAGAGAATGATGAGAGCACAGGGCGTCCATGACCTTATGTCCGTCTCTGTAGCGGAACAGTGCTCCGTTCAGGCAGTCGGATCCCTCATACTGCACATACTGTTCCAGGTTCGCTGGGATGATGCTGAGTTTCTCAAAGCCGGGATAGATCTTGGCCAGTGTGACAGGGCCTTCCGGCAGCCGGGCATCCACCATGCAGGCATCATCATTGACGATCGCCAGCACCTTCGGCCGCAGCGTCCAGGAAGAGCAGAACTTTCTGGGAACAAACCCAAAATAGCCGCAGTGTACGCCAAGCGCACAGTTGTCGGAATCTTCCACATCCGGAAATTCCGTGATCCGTTCATGCGCCAGCGCTGCCATCCCGACAAGGAACGGATACAGGTTGGTCATCATGATCGGTTTTCCCAGGGACCGATACAGGATATAGGTGGACAGCATGGTCAGCGTATCTCCTTCACAGGCCCACAGAATATCGTCCCGTTCAAAGAGCATGTTCCAGGCAAGGCAGGGAGTCGTATCGCAGTGGAAAGATTCGTTAAGGCAGTTGGAACCTACCCCGACCACGTCGCCGATCTCATCGATCACCCGCTTAACTGCAATATAGACCTTGACTGCTTTACGGAAGTTCTCACACGTTACGCCTTCCTGACAGATGTCCCAGTCTTTGCTGACCTCATCCGCCTCCTCATCGGAGATCGAGCGTGCCTGCTCGTTCAGTTCCTTCCAGCTGCGGTAGATGATCCGGCAGCCAAAGGTCTCCTCCATCTTGTCCGTGCTCTGCTGCTCCCACCAGTAGAATTTCTTGAAGATATACGCCTGCATGCCCTCCCCGGGCGTATCCTGGAACATCAGGAACTTTGCGCCCTTTTTCAGGCTGCTTTTCACGGCGATCGCCCGGATGATCACTTTGCCGAGCTCCACGTTATACGGTGAGAAAACCGTACAGCCAAGATCGCGCAGATAAGTGACGATCTCCCAGTCCCACATCTCTACGGTACCGTATTTTGATGTCAGGACCAGGATCGGCAGATCGAGAGATCTGAAGAAATCATCATGCCGGAACGCGGCAAAAATCATCTTTGGAAAGACCAGCGCATCCGCCCTGGGCATCTCATCTCCCACCATTACAGGATCAAGGAACTTTGCCACTTCCCCGTAATGGCTGCGCAGATACTCCATCTGCTCATGCATCTCTTTGATCTCGCGCTCATTCGTTTCCTCAAAATACACAGGCAATAGAACTGCTTTTTTCATTTTATCATCCTTTCTGAGGCAGCCTCGAAAAAACTGCCCGCGCCTTTCAGTTAATGATCTCCAGGAATTCTTCAAAAATATTGCATACTTTCACTGCGTCCGCCTGCTCCGGCATCTCACAGAATACCCGAAGCAGAGGCTCTGTCCCGGAAAACCGGGCGATCACCCAGCCGTCATTTTTAAAGTACACCTTTACGCCGTCCATGTAGGAAATGTGATCTGCCTCAAACGGCAGCTCGGGCAGAACACGCTTTTCAAACAGAAGGTCGCAGAGGTACTTCTTCTTTTCCGGTGTAAAGGAAAGGGAGCGCTCTTCCATGTAAATACTTCCGCACTCCGCTTCGATCTCGCGGTAGATCTGGGAGATATTCCGCCCGGTCAGCGCGATCATTTCGATCAGCAGCATGGCGGCATAGATCCCGTCTTTTCCGTTGATGTGTCCCCGTACGGTCAGTCCGCCGGAGGATTCTCCGCCGATCAGCGCATCCGTCTCCGCCATTTTGGCGGATACATACTTAAATCCCACCGGCACCTCATAACATTTCTCGCCAAAACGCGCAGCTACCTTGTCCAGCATATGTGTGGTCGCTATATTCCGTACCACAGCTCCATGCATCCCGCGATACCGGATCATGTAATAATACAGCAGCACCAGTACATCATTTGCGTGCAGATAACGGCCGGTATCATCGATCACCCCGAGGCGGTCCGCGTCGCCGTCCGTAGCGATCCCGATATGAAAACCATAGTCGATCACGCGGGTGATGAGCTGCCGCAGTGTCCCCGCGCTCGGCGCAGGCATCTTCCCGCCAAACAGCGTGTCATGCGTGTCATTGATCGTCTCCACATCGCAGCGGGCGGTCAGAAGCAGGGTCTTTAAGGGAATCTCGGAAACACC
>JAILFI010000138.1 GCA_024697655.1 Clostridiales bacterium | reverse complement strand
CTGCTCAGCCACGGTGTCATCAACCTCATCTGACTCTGCGAGGATACTCCTATGAATGGATTTGAAAAGCCCGATCCGCGGGCCGTCAGGAGCTGGCGTCTTACCCGGACGATCCGCACCGTCATCTTCTTTGCTGCAGCGGCCGGACTTCTTTTGCTGCTGCATTTCACCGGCGCGCCGCGCACGTTCTTCCTGACTGCTGCGGCTGTTTTTGCCGCGCTTTGTCTGTACAGTCTCATCAGTACGCTGGCCTTCCCGGCGATCGAGTACCGCCAGTGGGGCTACCGCATCGAGGAGGATAAAGTCATCATCCGGCACGGCATCTTTTTTATCAAGACCTCTGTCATCCCGATGATCCGCATCCAGAACGTGACGACCAATCAAGGTCCGATCGACCGTCATTACGGTCTTTGCGGCGTTGAACTGGCGCTTGCGAGCGGCACCTTCGATATCAAGTGCCTGTCACAGGAGACTGCCGATCAGATCTGCCTCTATCTCAACGAGCGGCTCTACCGCAGGATCGAAGAAAACGGGGGGCTGTGATGCGGTTCGGACCAAAGCGCGGGCATCCCGTCTATCTGTTCGAGAACTTCTTCAAGGATTTTCTTCCTTTGATCATCGTCCTGATCATCTCTGTGGTCAGGGGCGACTTTTCGCTGCTGCTGAACAATGCATTCGTCGCTGTCTTCGTTCTTGCAGGGCCCTTCTTCCGGCTCGTCACCTATCTGACGACCTGCTACAGCGTGGATGAGACCACGCTGCTTGTCACTTCCGGCTGGCTCAATAAAAAGCGGCAGGAAGTGCCGCTTGCCACCATCACGACCGTGGACATGACCGAAAACATCCTGCACCAGCTGACCGGCAGCGTCAAACTCAACATCGACAACGCCAGCAACGTCTCCGCTGTCAACACCAAACTTGCCATGACATTCTCCAAAAGAGACGCCCTTGCGCTGCGCGGTCTTTTGCTCGCCGGCAAGAGCGGGACCGACGGTGCCAATATTGTGTCCGGCGGGCTTGAAACGGAAGCCGCACCTGGCAAGACCGTCTGTGTCCCTGCAAAGGACCTGCTCCTGATGGGGACGCTGCGGTCAAAAGGAGTATTCTTTTTCCAGTTCATCGCCATCCTGATCGCCGGGATCACCTATCTGGCGGATCTCTTTACGGAAGTCGGCTCAAAGACAGAAGAAGCCGCTGATTCGCTGCTGGGCTGGTTCACCGCCCACTCCGTCTCAGGTCTGTTCCTGCTGCTTGCCGCCTTCCTGCTGCTCGCCTTTCTCTGCGGCAGCCTCGGCGCCCTGATCAAGTACTATGGGTTCCGGCTCCTCGACGGGGGCGATGCGATTCGCATCGAATACGGGCTTCTCCAAAAGAAAAGCTTTACGATCCACAAAAGCCGGATCAGCGGATTCCGCTATGAACAGTCTCTCCTGATGCGGTGCTTCGGCTTCGGCCTGCTGCACTGTCTGGCGATCGGCTACGGCGCAGTCGGTGCGGACGAGCAGACCGCCGAGGAACCGCTGCTCTTTCCGCTTCTGAAAAGCACGGATCTTCGGGATGCCATGGCGGGGATCCTGCCGGAGATGACAGGTCTTCCGAACATCGAACGGTGCGGCAAGGGCACGCTGCGGTACTTCTTTTACAGGCCGGCATTCATCCTGCCCCTGCTCCTGTTCGCCGGCAGTATCGTCCTGACGGTTTTCTACGGGCATCGTTTTCTGGTACTCGGCATCCTGCTCCTGCTGTACGGGACAGGCAGCATCCTTCTGCAGCACCGCAATGCCGCTCTCGGCGCAGATGAGGCGGTCATTTCAGTCGCAGAGGGCGGGTATAAAAAAGTGACGGCCTTCGTCAAGACACGCCATGTGGAGAGTGTCAGCGAGGCCGCCGGTCTTTTCAAGCGCAAAAGAGGCATCACCTCTGTTACGGTCCGGTTTATTGCGCCTTTCGGCTCTCAGGAAGCAACTGCCTATAATCTTCCGTACAGCTGCTTTGAAAAAGTCCGGGCGCTGCTGCTCTACTGAGGCTCTTTGCCTGCTTTGAACAGCATCATCATTTCGTTCGTCAGGCTGTAATCGTCCGGCTCACCGGGGACTTCCTCCCGGGACAGCCAGGCGCCTTCTTTGAGTTCCTGATGATCGAGACGGATGGTGTCGTCGCCGTCTACATCGCAGAAGAATCCGGCGAGCAGATCGTCATCGATGCCCCAGGGCTGGGATTTGTAGTAGCGGATGTTGCGGACTTTCATACCCACTTCTTCCATGACTTCCCTGGCCACGCATTCCTCGAGCGTTTCGCCGATCTCAACGAACCCCGCCACCAGCGCATACGCCTTGTGCGGACGGTCCGCATACTTGGTAAGGAGCAGTTTGTCCCCGTTGGTCACCGCGATGATGACCGCCGGCTGGACCTTCGGGAAGATCATGTTGCCGCACTGCGGGCAGCGGATCATCCGTTCTTTCGTGTCCAGTTCCGTCTTCGCCCCGCATCTGCCGCAGTAGGCGTTGTTCGAATACCAGCGCCCCAGCTGCACACCCGTGAGTATCGCGAAGATCTGGTGTTTCGGCTCTTTCAGGTACTGCCGCATCCCGCGCGCGTCGAGAAACGCCCATCCGCCGATCCCGACGGTCAGCGACGCTTCACAGGCGGCAAGTGCAGCCTCCATGCCGGGGCCTTCCGCCTCGGGGTAATCCACTTCCGTGAACAGAGCAGGATCCGCCAGAAAGTAGTGATCGTCATCGATCGAAAAGAGATAGATCAGCGCCTCCTCAAAAGCCGCCGCTTTCTCGGGTCCGGCATCCGGGGAGCTCTGTCCGCCGATGCTTTCCCAGGTATTCTTCAGATCACTGAGCGTCGGCAGTTCGAGCCGCAGTCCGGCCGCTTTCCCTGCCGGCGTTTTCGGCCTGCCCGTATCGTTCCCCTCTTCGGACTCCAGCAGAGACAGTACCTTGCCGCCGCGGAACGACAGCACATAACTGTTCCGGTCCGGGCGCTCTGCCGGCTCGTAATGATTGACGATCTTTTTCGGGGCTATGTCGTGGATCATGATCGGATTCCTTTCATAAAGAGGCACCGGACCGTGTCAGGAGCGTCGGTCCGTATCCATATTCGTCGTGCAGCGGTTATTCAAATTCCCTGCGGATCAGTTCGCAGTTGCCGAACCGGCAGCCGTTCGCGTATTCCTGGATCGTCATCTCGCGGAACCAGGATTCGAACCCGCGGGCAATGCCGTTGTGCGCGACCAGCAGATAGATCTTTCCGGTCAGGCGGCTTTCCTCCTCGAGTTCCCCCATCAGGTTATACACACGCGCCATGCACCGGGCCATCGTCTCCCCGCCGTCAAAGTCGTAGAAGAACCGCATCTTGTCCTGCGAAAACACTTCCAGATCACGGTCCAGGCCTTCGTATTTACCGAAGTCCTGCTCGATGATCCGCTGCTCGGGACGGCGCGGGATCCCGGTCGTTTCCGAAAGGATCTGCGCGGTCTCTTCTGTACGCGAAAGCGGCGAGTAGAGGATCTCATCGATCCGGAACAGCTCGCCGTTCTCCTCTTTGTCCTGTGCCTCGAGCCGCGCGCGGATCTTATCTCCGAGCACCGCCGCCTGTTCTCTGCCAAGATCGGACAGCGGTACATCCGTAGCGCCGCAGATCCGTTTTTCAATATTCCATATAGATTGTCCGTGTCTTGTGAAATAGATATATCCCATTTTATCTCTCCGGCGTAACGACCGGCAGTGCTCCGATAAGGCGTTTCCATTCCGCGGTCAGCCGCGCAAGCGACCATGCCGCGTTCGCGGGACTCGTCGACGGCAGTTTGATCGCCTTGACCCCCGTCACCGGATACAGATGCCGCATGTACAGATCGTGCGCCTTCGCCCCGTTGGTATAGATCCGGCCGCCGATCTTCCCGGCTGCGAGGATCGGTGCGAGGTCCGCCGGTACCGCATCCCTGATGGAAGCGTCGCTCGACCCGGTGATCCGGCAGGACTCGATCACATCGTACAGGGCAAT
>JAILFI010000099.1 GCA_024697655.1 Clostridiales bacterium | reverse complement strand
CCTTTCGGCCACGTCAATCAGCGTGTTCAAGGCCAGGTTCTGCAGCTCCAGTTCGCGAATCCGGGCTTCAAGCCGCTTTACCTCGGCGGTCTTTTCCGGCTCTCTCTTCTTGCGTGACATATCTTCATGCGGTTTGTCTTTTCCTGATTTTGGTTGACATTTTTTTTGCTTTTTCCTGATGAGGGTGTCACTCGTCGTACTGGAGAGGTTGACAATTTCCTGACATTGTTGACAGTATAAATTCGTGTTCAAGAAAAATCATCACCGCGACAAAAATTAATGACAATTAATGGCAATTCGTGTTCAAATTATAACGTGAATTATCATGTAATAACCATAAATTAATGGCAATTTGTGTTCAAGAAAGAGCATTACCGCGACAAAAATTAATGTCAATTGATGGCAATTCGTGTTCAAATCATAACATGAATTATCATGTAATAATCATAAATTGATGGCAATTTGTGTTCAAGAAAGAGCATTACAGCGACCAAATTAATGACAATTAATGGCAATTCGTGTTAAAATCATAACATGAATTATCATGTAATAATCATGAATTAATGGCAATTTGTGTTCAAGAAAGAGCATCACCGCGACAAAAATTAATAGCAATTAATGGTAATTCGTGTTCAAATCATAACATGAATTATCATGTAATGATCATGAATTAATGGCACTTGATGGCAATTCGTGTTTACCATGAATCGTCAGTCGGACACACTGACCGTTACAGCGTTACAGTGTAACAGTTCAAAAACACCTTCCACAACAAAGGCAAACACGCAGATAAAGGTGATGTCCTGCCAGTGTCCTTATTCTATGGGTATTATATCTTTAAATCATAGGAACTATAAGTTTCGAATGAGGGTCGAGTTGATGTCGCTTCCAGTTCTCAGTGGCGAGTTCCTTCGAAGCGTTGGCGTAGCAGTATTCGCATTGGTGCAGACAAGTGTTATACTGCCTGATGTCCTTGCTAACCATGCAGCCACAGGCCTCCCGCTGCCCCTTGTCGGGCATCTTTTTTCGCTGTATTGCCGCCGTGCCGTCGTGCCGTAGTCAAGCAATATGGATCCTTGTGGCAAATCTAAATTGTCAAACGTGTCTCTTCTAAGGCGAATGCTATCTTATGGGTGTAAAGTAGATAAACACCATCCGCCCGTTTTCAATGTCAAAGTTGGTCAGAAGTTCAAGGCTTTTTACAAAGCCTACTGATTTCTCGTTAATAGTCTCTATCATTTCGGTATCGCCAATGCCATCACTCTTTTCTGTGGTTTTGATAATAAGGTCGCTAGTGATGCTGCTGCCATTGAAGAAACGGCTGGCTTGTGACATGGCTTTTACCCCTGCAACACGGAACATGGCACTTTCGTTGGTGTATTTTGACTTTTCAAGAGTCAGTACCGAGATAAGATACTGCTGATTGTAGTCGTCCACAGCTCGCACTCCTTCAAATGGGGCGTTCTCGTACATTCGCACAAGAAAGTTGGTTAAGGCTGTTTTCTCTGTATTATAGCCTTGAGCCATTGTGCTTATTGAGACTGCGCACATAGTAATGACAATAAACAATTTCTTTACCATGATATGAAGTTGTTGTATGTAATAGTTCTAGGTTGATTGTTCGCGTATGCCAGGCCTATCTCTCGTGCGGCATCTATCATTTTATGTTGTGTTTTGATGTGATCATTGTACTGTTTTAAGGCAACCTCCCATTCCTGTTTACGTCGTTCTTCTGCCATGGCTTCGATGTTACGCAGGTGGGTGTTTATTTCACTAATAAGACTATTGGCATCCTTCTGTGCTTTCGATTGGGGCGCAATAGTGGCAAGAATTGCTAGTGACTCTTTTGCTGCTGAATAGTCTCTTGTTACCAACCATTTGTTTCTTGCTTGCTGGACTAATAAGGCTCCATTCTCATCAATCTTTTTTTGATACACTTCCACTGCTTTAGCCATACACTGATCATAGCACTCTTTGCACACTTTTGGAACTGCCATTAATTTGGCGATAGCGGCATCGTATTTTTGCTGTTGTGCAAGAGTATTGGCTTCTGTGAGGATAAACTGGCAGTTGTTGGAGTAGTATTCTGCAATTTTCCGTTCGGCTTTTTCTACAAAGACTTTCAATAGGGGATTGGATGTCTTGATTTGGTTGAAAGCCTTTATCATACTTTGCGCTTCGCTTTGCCCAATGCCAGCCACATTGAGCGCGACAGATTCATATACCTTGTTGTCTATCACATCACCAATAAACAGTGTTACCTCTATTTTCTGAGAAACTTTCACTGGTGTAGTAGGTGTCACATCTTTGCTTGTGACATTTACTTTGGCTGTCATTACAAAGCGGTCGGTCAAACCATTGGAGGCTAACCCATATTGTGTGGCTACCTGTTGCATTTTAGTTTCCAATGCCGTACGAGCCTCTTCTGGTATGTTGGGCATCTGTGGCACTACTACATTGATGGCAATTTGCCCATAGTTCTGAGCCATTGCTGTGGTCGCCAGTAGCATGGCAACAATTACTATTACTTTCTTTTTCATAGAGTCTCCTTATTTTTCTCCTAGAACCAATAATGCTTCACCCAATCCCCTTACAATCACCTTGGCGGTAATGTTGTAAGGCTCCTTGGCAAGATGTTTGCGCAATTGTGTGGCAAAAGCACGAGCATCCATAGCGTTGTTTTTTTCGTCATAGAACGGAATGCGTACCTGCTCAAACTGCAAGAAAGTCTCCGTGCCGTCGCTGAGGTTGAACACGCCATCCACTGTATGTTCGCGTAACCATTGTTGTATGCAGTCGGTCAATTCTTCACCATTATACTCCTCTTCAAGGTCTTTATCCCAGCTGTCCCAGCAACGCACGGTGAGAACAATCTCGCGGCCATGCTTCTTTAGGTCGCGGAAATAGTTGTCCATCTGCTTGTCGAAAGCCTTGATATGTGTGCCTATTGCGCATTCTAATAGTTCAGAAGTGGAAAGGTTTGATGGCTCGCATGTCCCTGTAGCAGTGGCGATACGTTTGCTAGTGTAACTGTCGAATGCCTCTAACGTAAAGGTGATGATTCGTCCTGTGGTTTCCTTGCGGATTACCCAATCAACATTGATGATGATATCGCTCTTAGTGCGTCGCTTCAATTGGTCAAGTGGACTTTCCGCTATTGAGGCTCCGCTGCTTTTGCTTGTGGTTACATTGTTCTCTGCCTGTCTCATGCTGATGGCTTTCAACTCTTGTTCACAGTCTTTGAGACTATAGCCCATATCGGTTAGCAGTTGCCCTACTTTGGCAATAACGGGTTTGATTTCAATATCTTCTTGGAATGCCCGTTGGTAGTCTGGCCCCCGAACCTTCGTTCCTTGGTTATTATACGTGGTGGTGAAATAGCGCTGTGTGCACCAGTTGTCGCTGGGCACAATCATTAGTGTTGGCTTCTTCTCCTGTGCCGTAGCCACCATCGTCATAATGCATAAGAGAATGGTCGTTAGAAATCGTTTCATGGTCAATTGATTGTTATTTCACCTTTATTAATCCGATATAAGAAGTATTCAAGTTGTTCTGTACTTACATCTATCTCCTTTGCAACATTGTTTATTTTCTCAATGATTGTAAAGTAGTCAGTTCCTGCAACAAGGCAAGCGAGTTCTTCAAAATTTGAGAAGTGAGGTTTGATCTGTCCAGTTACTGCCACAGAATGGTTTCCTTCACATTTCAATTGAGAAAAGAAGAACAATACACTTGCAGTTGTCATTTTGATGTGTTTAATACTAACAAGAGCATTATACAAATCCTCATATTCACTTTTAGGAAGATCCTTACACCCTTTTATGTCCAATATCTTTACAATATCATTCAGATGGTTGAGTACAGGAAGTATATTTGCTAGATTAGGATTGTCTGCAAATGCCCACATCAAAGCCATGACAATCTGATGTTTTCCTTTGGCTTTGCGGACATCATTACGTGTTATTATATGTTTGCCCTGTTGAGTATGAAGTTCCTCGAGAATCTCATTCACAATAGAGTTGTTTAGATTCACCCATTTTGTAGGAGGCAAGGATAACTCTATGACTTGATGATATGGATTGCTATCCATTATCTCTTGTCTGAAATCTAATATATTTGTCATGATTATTATGCTTAGTATATCTAATTCTTCTTAGTGGGTTCTTTATACCCCCTAGTATTTAATATTGTTATCATGATATATTCCGATACGCCTTGCTAGTTCACATAATGGTCGTTCATCAATAATGGATAACAACTCTGATGGATTGTTAAGAATTGATTCTGAATTGCAACGGGGTGTTTCTGATGTTCTATAGCAAGTTAGAGGACAATAGTTGTCACCGTATCTGGTAATGAGTTGGTCACCATTTATTAGGGCAAAAGTCATATATCCAGATTTGTTCAAATATATGTAATGTGTTCTGTCAGCCGCGGTAGATTTGATTGATATTTTTGTTATTTTTTGAAGGTCATTTATTGGTATCATAAATGGAATCTCTTTCCAAATACAATAATCTTTCATCCATTCAATTGTGGATACAGATATTCCCCATCCGCCATCCCTCCGAGTTATTGAAGTCCTTTTTATTAACTCTGTGGGGAAATTAAATATGTATTCAGAGTTATTGTTATCAGTGATAGCGAAGTCATATTTTATATTGTGCAACAATCCATACAATAAATCAGGAATATCATTATAGAAAAACAAAGATGTACTATCAACAATACATTCTACAAATTGAAATCCAGTTTGTATTAATCCACTAATCTCCTCTTTGGGCTTTCCTAGAGAGCGCAATGTGTTTAATAATATCTGCTTAAAGAGTTCTGATTTGTTGGTCTTTGAGCATGTTACAGATATTCTAATAGTAGCGTAATCTTCTTTTTTTACATTTTCATCCCAGATTTCTAAGAATTTGTCATTTATTATTGGGTCGGAAATAGTAATAGTGTAATCAAAAATTGGTCGCATTGCATTTAAGTGTTTTGTCATGTTCTCAATTGCAATTTGCTCATTTTTCTTATAAAACTGATATAGCCGCATGTTTGCGCCAAATGTCCCCCCTGCAAACTCGCATTCAGACCCTTTGCTTTGAGCATAACTGACCAGTTTTGAAAGCGAAACAGTGACATTGAGGGTTACTGAAACATTTCCATTTGGTAGGGTGATGGTGGTGACTTCCGTGTATTTTTGAATGTTACCACTCGAGACGGTTGCAATCTCTTCCTTAACAAGTTGGTCATTTAACAACTCAGTGTTGGCCGATACGAATGTGCCAAAGGTTTGTTCTATGGCAGACCGCAATGCGTTGTTAATGGCTTCGGTTTTGGTAGCACCATCAGCGGAGACAAGTAACGACACTTCTTTGGTTGCTTCCTGCGCAAACACTACTGCACAGAAAAAACTTAGTGCTAAACAAATGATTTTCTTCATAATTAATTATCTTTTTTATGAATGTAAATATGTAATAGTTAATTTTATCACCTAATGATATAATGATGTTCGCTGTTTTGTTGGATTAATTCACAAGGTAGTTCTTGACCTTCAACTAAATGAAAACAATCTATAATCCGCTCACTAATATTGTGGTAATGCCTCAGCGTAGGCCCAAATGGTCTTGAATCATTCGCATACGTTTTTAGACAGGCTTCTTCAATAACGTTTTTGTAGTGAACATATACTGCAGTAGCAGAATGTCTTATTTGATAATTTGGAGCCCCAGCAATAATGTCAAAAGCCCATCTGTTACTAGTTTTGACGACTTTTAATGTTGGCATACTATTTATTTTTGGATAATCAATATCTGTTAGTTAATATTTTGTTGTTCAGACAATAAAAAAGCCGTGAACTTTATTTGTTCAAGTGGAGGCTCTGGTAATGCCCTATCTACAACAAGAAAGCTCACGGTATCGTGAGCGTTTTCCCTTTCTTTTGTAGATAGGTGTGAGAAATTTACCAGATTTCCACTTGTTACAAAGAAAAGCGAATACGCTTTGATATGTCTTTTTATATTCTATTTATTTTATTACATAGTCAGTTTATTTTTAAATTACGGTGCAAAAATACGAATATTATTTGAATTATCAGGTAACAAAATACAATACAGGTTCAATCTGCTGTGATTCAGGTTGAAGTATTGATATTATCTCACAGCGTACGGCAGGATGTTGGTCATCTGGTCTTGCTCTTTGTAGGGTAGGAGGGAGTAGCGGAGGGCTTTCTGTTAATAAAAAGGGTGTTTATAGTTTCACCATCACGATGACTTTGTCTAAAAACGAGCGTGTCGGCTGTAGTACCATAGGCAACTGAGAGACTCTTGCTGCCGTTCATAGTCTCGAGAAATAACTCCAAGTTGCGGAGTGCTTGGTGTTGATATTCTTTTAGCTGCATAGGGCGTTTGCCATTATTTCAAATTCTTCCACAACTGTGGAAGAATTGAGAATTGCTTATGTTCTGGAGGATTCTTTGCCGCTGTCTTCTATACGCATCAGTTGTTTCATTTCTTCTTCTGGCGGAAGCAATTCGCGAAGACGGTTCTGCATATGTTGGTAGGTGGCCACTCCCATAGGCTTCAAATAGTCCTGCAACACATATTCAACATACGCCTTGTCGGCTTTTTTGCAGAGGATGATACCAACTGACGGATTCTCGCCAGGCAACCTCTCATCATCATCCAAGATACGGAGATAGGCGGCGAGTTGACCCAGATAAGATGTTTTGAACTCTCCTTTTTTCAATTCCACAACCACCAAGGCCTGCAACTCGCGATTGTAGAAGAGCAGGTCAATCCAATGGTCGTGCCCAAACTTGTCATAGTGTACTTGATGTCCTTTATATGTGAATGATTTACCAAAAGTCATAATGAAATTCTTAATATTCATCACGATACTCTGCTCAATCACTCTTTCATCAACATCGATTGGATCAGAGACATCAATGTCTTCTACATTGATATAGTCCAACAAATACGAGTCTTTGAACATTTGCAAAGTGCGCAATGCCAGTGCCCTGTCGGGGATGGCTTTGAAAAAATTGTTTGGAAGCCCGTCGCGATGTGCATAGGCATTGGCTTTTATCATGGCCTCCAAGTCATCAGCCTTCATCCGTTGCTGGTAGGCTTGTTGGATGTAGTATTTACGTTCTTCATAGCTTTTGGCATAACGTATTATTGCAACATGGTGTGTGAAAGATATATTAAGAAAAGCTGTAACAGGGAAATCGGTGTCATTAGTCAATCTAAGACTGCGTATAGTATCTTCTTTTGGTTCTGATGTTTGCAATTCGGTAGTTTGAACTACCGAATTTATCGGCAGAGCGGTTTGGTCGGTATTCGACCTTTCGGTAGTTTCAGCTACCGAATTTATCTCAATGTCTTTCCAAGCCTCATAAAAACGGCGCATCAACTTGATGTTCTCGGCAGAGAACCCCCGCAAACCAGGCAATTCTGCTTTCAGTTGCCGACTAATGTTGTCGATGGATCCCGTGCCCCAAAAGCCTTTCCTGGAGTGTTCTGACACATATCGGCCAATACCAAAATAGAGCGATAGCTGTTCTTGGTTTACCATCTGGATTGCTCTCGACTGGCTTTGCAGTATGGCCGTTTTGATTAATAGCACAGCCTCGTGTAAACCTGTAGAGGTGTTGGTTCCGTTATCGTGATTTGGATCAGTCTTTGTTTGTATATCTTTTTTTGCCATAGCTATTTGTTATTAGTCTCTTGTGCGTTTTTATAGTGACATGAAGACTTAAAACCTGTTTATAACTTCATTAAAGAGATGACGTTATCTAATAATAAGCGAGTGGGCTGTAATACCATGTCGAGGTCTTCTTTGATATTGTCAAACACTCATAGGCGTATGGCATCTTGTTGTACACTTTTATAGAAGGGGGTGAGGTAGTGGTGGCGGTGCCAGTCTTCTTTTCCGTAGGCGAAAAGCTGTATGACCTCGCCTGTTTCGACAATCAGGTCGCACATGTGGTCGCTAAAACGGCTCTCTTCGGCGGTGGTGACAGTTTCCTGCGGGGTGAGCACAAGCACGTCCCAGTCGGATTCTTCATTCGCTGTGCCCCGTGCTCTTGACCCGTAAAGCCATACCTCTGCTTGAGGGTCAACTGTTTTGACGTTGCTCCCATACGGTCGCGACGTGCTTCAAGCACGTTTTGTTTTATCCGTTGCATCATGGCTTTGTCTGTCATAGGTGAACTGTTTTACGTTGCAAAAATACGAATAATATTTGATTTGGCAAGTATTTTGGTGAAGACGGACTGTTGGAGGGCTCTTTGAAGCTCTTCTTGACGGTCATTGCGGACATACGTCCGGTGATTGTGAATGTTGCCATATAATGTGTTGTTTTGTGTTGTTTTTTTTCTTATTTTTATAGTTTTATCACAGAAACGGTGTCCTAAATGTTTTTTTATTGCTCTAATTCAAAAAAAGTTAGTATCTTTGCAGTCGAAATCGTAACGGACGTTACGGTAACGCCGGTTACTATTATTTTGTTGGTGAATTTGGCTACTTGTTATTGGTGAATTTGGCCGAATCGTGATGGTGTGATTGTACCAGCCTAATAACCCTCAACCGGGGATTCGGACGGCGACGGT
>JAILFI010000083.1 GCA_024697655.1 Clostridiales bacterium | reverse complement strand
ATCAGGCTGACCAGGCTCGATTTGCCACTTCCGGTGCCGCCGATGATGGCGGTCGTCGTGCCGGGCGCGGCAGTGAAGGTGATGTCGTCCAGCGTCTTTTCTTCTGCATCCGGGTACGCAAAGCAGACCCCGTCGAAAGTGATCTCGCCGCGGACCTTGTCCGGATCCGGCGCGGCGGCGTCCTCCGCATCCCGGATGGTCGTCTCGATATCGAGGACCTCCCCGATGCGGTTGCCGGAGACAGCGGCGCGCGGGATCATAATGAACATCATGGTCACAAACAGGAACGAGATGATGACGTGCATGGCGTACTGCAGGAACGCGAGCATGTCGCCGATGAGCAGGTCCTGCGCCTCTACCATATGCGCCCCGACCCACACGATCAGGATATTGACCAGGTTCATGACGATGGTCATCGAGGGGAACAGGAACGCCATGCAGCGGTTGACAAAGATATTGATCTTTTTGAGTTCCAGATTGGTCTCGTCAAAACGGTCCTCTTCAGCCTGTTCGGAGTTGAACGCGCGCACGACCAGAAGACCGGACAGACGCTCGGCGATGACCTGGTTGAGACGGTCGAGTTTGGACTGCAGGATCTTGAACTTGGGCATCACGGCGAAGAACATGAACACCATGATGCAGATGATGACGATCAGGGCGAGACCGATGGTCCACGTCAGCGACGGGCTGGTCGCCAGCGCGCGCACCAGGGCTCCGACGCCCATGATCGGAGCGAAGATCGCCATGCGCAGCGTCAGGACCGCTGCCTGCTGGATCTGCTGAACGTCGTTGGTCGCGCGGGTGATCAGAGAGGCTGTGCTGAAGTTGTCCAGCTCCGCCGACGAAAAGTCCGTGACTTTGGCAAACAAAGCCCGCCGGATATCGCGGGACGCGCCGGCTGCCGTGCGGGATGCGAAAAAACCGCCCGCCACCGCGAACACAGAGCAGGCGAACGCCAGCGCCACCATGATGATGCCGGTCTTGTAGATATAGGCCATATCCATCGGCACGATGCCGTTGTTGATGATATCCGACATGTATGCCGGCAGCGCCAGTTCGCACATCGCCTGCGTGAACAGCATCACCACCACCAGCAGCATGAACGGAATGTATGGCTTGAAATAACGGAGTGTGGTCTTCAAGAGAAGCGATTCTCCCTTCTGCGGAACAGTAGGTTTCCGCCTCTTATAGTTAGTACACGAACGATGTGACTATTCTACCACGATTGCCCCGCTGCCTCCACTTGTAATTAAAAAACCCTGCTCCGCCGCAAAGGCAAAGCAGGGCTTTTTTGCATTCTCTGCACGGCAGATCCGAAGGACCGGATCCCGCTTGCTGATCCTACACCATACGGCGCGGGACACGCTTCGAGCTGATGTTGCTCATGACTTCGTCGACGTTAGAGATACCTCTCTTCGCCGCGACCTCTGCCACGTTGTAAGCGCCGTCGCCGGTGCCGTCACCGCCGTCGTACGGGCCTGTCGTGGAGCCATCGCCGATGACGACGATCTCTTCCCCGACCTGCGGATCCGGCACGTTGGTCAGATCGATGACGCAGTGGTCCATGCACATTGTCCCGATGATCGGACAACGGTGCCCGCGGATCGTGACGAAGAAGTTGCCGTTCTCAAACATCTTGGTCAGGCCGTCCACGGTTCCCATCGGCAGCAGACCGACGGTCATGTCTTTGTCCGCGATGAAGGTGAAGTTGTAACTGACGCCGTCTCCCGGATGGATCTCAAGAACATGGCCGAGCTTTGCCTTCACTTTGTAGCAGTTCTGGAGCGTCGCATTCCCCCAGTTGTATTCCGGATTGATGTCGCAGTTGCCGGTCAGGCTGACGCCCGGACGGATCATGTCGTAGTAGACTTCCGGGAATTCGAAGGTGGACGGGCTGTTCGCCGCATGGACGATCGGCAGGGTGACCCCGCGTTCCTTGAGCATCTCAAGGAACTCTTCAAAGCATTCCTTCTGCTTCCGCGCGCGGGACTTGTCCGGCTCGTCCGCTGTCGCAATGTGTGTGAAGATGCCGCGGATATCCAGATTCGGAAGCTTCCAGAGCTCCGCAACCATGTCCGCCGTCTCTTCATTGACGGAGAAACCGATGCGGTTCATGCCGCTGTTGACTGCGACATGGACGAGCGCTTTCTTGCCCATCGCCGCCGCATGTTCATCGAGCTTACGCATCGCATCACCCATATACATGGGCAATGTGATGTCGTTTTCGATCGCTGTGTCGTAACCGTCTTCCGAGCAGTATCCAAGGGTGAGGATATCCTTATCCTTGATGAACGTCCTGAGTTCGAGCGCTTCCATGACGGTCGCAACCGCATACATATACGGTGTGCGCGGCTGCTCCTCGAGGACCTTTGCCACGTTGAGTGCGCCCATACCTTCCGCATTGCCCTTCAGAACGGTGCAGACTTTGATGTTTTTGTCGACCTTCTCGACCAGGCGGCAGATTTCGCTGTAGTTGTGAATCAGCTTCGCCTTGTCGATCTCGACCCAGACATCACGATCATATGCCATATTTGTTACCTCCAAGTTTCATCGATAAAAGTGCCGATGGATGTGACTCCACCGGCACTTCTTTGTGTTTGTTTAAGCTGCCGTTAAACAAGTACCGGGCTTATCACAGGAATCGCTCTTCCTATTTGAGGCCGTACTTATCGTTGTACTCTTCAGCAGCTGCGGCGAATCTCTTGATACCTTCTTCCAGTCTCTCCGGAGTGTCCGGTGTGAAGCAGAGACGGAAGCCGCCAGCCGGATGAGTCGGATCCGGGGAGAATGCGGAGGACGGAACCAGGCCGACCTTGTGCTCGAGTTCCAGTTCGAACATCTTCGCCTCGTCCATGCCTTCCGGCGTACGGACGAAGTAGAACAGACCGCCTTCTGCCTTCGCGATCTTCCAGTTGGACGGCATGTACTTCTTCAGAGCATCGCCGGTTGCCTTCCACTTCGGAATGTAGCCAGCGCACAGCTTCTTGAGTTCTTCTTCGAAGTCGAGGTCTCTGAGGAAGTGCAGGCAGATCTTCTCGTTGAGCATCGGTGTGTTCGCATCGAGGATACCCTTCGCAGCAACACCCTTCTCGTAGATCGCCTTCGGAGCCATCATGAAGCCAACGCGCAGACCTGCAGCGATGGTCTTGGAGAAGGAACCGATGTAGACAACTCTGTCTTCCGTATCCAGGCTCTTGATCGGCGGAACCGGATCGCCCGTGTAACGGATATCCGAATACGGATCGTCTTCGATGATGAGCTTGTCATATTTGCAAGCCAGTTCGTAGACAGCCTTTCTCTTTTCGAGCGGCAGGGTAACGCCTGTCGGGTTGTTGAACGTCGGGATCAGGTAGATGTACTTGACGTTCGGAACTGTCTGCAGCTTCTTCTCGAGGTCTTCGATGTTGATGCCGTCTTCGTCAAC
>JAILFI010000068.1 GCA_024697655.1 Clostridiales bacterium | reverse complement strand
CTCTTTATCGGGAACGATCTCTCCCTTCTGCAGCCGGTTCCAGAACTGCAGCGGAATGCTTTGCGCCTTTGCCGCCTCCGGATCAAAGCGCCCTTTTCTGGGAACTACGACACTGTATCCATAGCAGGGGATATTATGCTTCACCCGGAAACACCGGATCTCATACGGACCCAGCTTATACTGTTCTGTATTCTGGTCAAGCTCAATAAACCGCAGTTCAAACGGAAGCTCGGGCGCGATACAGCGCAATGAACGGACGATATTGAAGAGTCCTTTCGGTCCGATCATGATTACCGGCTCGGTACGATCGGCATTCGCCATGTTCAGAAGCATCCCCGGAAGGCCGGATATATGGTCCGCATGATAATGCGTAAAGCACATGATATCGATCGGCTTGGGTGACCAACCGATCTCCTTAAGCGCGATCTGTGTTCCCTCTCCACAGTCGATCAGTATGTTGGATCCCTCGCTCCGGATCATCAGGGCAGTCAGCCAGCGGTATGGCATCGGCGTCATTCCGCCGGTTCCGAGTAAACAGACATCTAACATAGGTACCTCATAATAACAGCGTTTTCCGGCGGATCATGGTAGTATCCCCGCCTCACGCCTTCTTCCGTAAAGCCGGCGCCGCGGTACATTGCACGTGCCGGAAAGTTGGTCTCACGGACTTCCAGGAATATGCATCCGGCTTTTCTGCGTCGGGCTTCCTCTATAAGATCTCCGAGCAGCAGTTTCCCGATCCCTTCCCGTCTGCGGGCCGGATCCGTCGCGATCATAATGATCTCGGCATCGTCAAAGCAGCGAAGCAGACCATAGCCATGTACGCTCAGGACGCTGCTGTTTTTTTCCGCGGCATATCCGCCTTCCGAAAACTTTGTTCCGGGTACATCCTCCGGTCTCTCTACTGCAGCGACCAGATAATCATAGTCATTGGAGACATTGTCCGCAAAAGCTTTTCTGCCCCAACTGCTGCTGCCGAATACAGCGGCATCGATCCCGGCGATCCGGTCCAGTACAAGTTCCCGAAATCCGGGGGCTGTTTCTTTGTCAAGCGTCTCCAGCCTCATCGGGTCTCCGCTTTTTCCGGCCGGATCAGACCGCTCTGCATTTTCTTCAGGCTGTGCCTGCCGGCATCCTCCAGAGTGCCATCTTCCAGTTCTCTCTCCGCCTGGGATTTCCGGAGATACTCCGGCGCAAAATTATCCGAATTCATCACCGTCTCATCAAAACAGCCGATATTATCCGCTCCCAGCCTGCGGACATCCGCCGCGTTAATACCGTTCTTCTGCAGCCATTTGGTATAGAGTACGGAGCCCAGCAGCGCAACATCTGCAGCGCGCTGACGGTTCAGTCCCGCGGGTGCAAAAGCAACATCGCCCTGTATCTCGGCAGCCAGCGTTTCCGAATGCACCGGCACACCGTCTCCCAGAAAGAGGAAACACCTGTCCTCTTCCGGCACGCATTCATTCAGGCCGGCAGTCAGCACATGGATATCCCTCGCCTCTTCTTCCAGAATCACTGCCCCGGAACGATAGGCAGCACTGTAAACCTGCCCGCGCCGGGCATCCATGACCGGACAGATCACATCATCACTGATCAGACTCAGGGAATATGCCATCGCCTGCAGCGTAGAAACGCGTATGAGCGGCAGCCCGGCCGCCAGAGCCAATCCCTTAGCGGTAGCCGCACCGATCCTGAGTCCTGTAAATGAACCCGGACCTGCTGACACAGCAATGGCATCGATATCATCCAGGGAGATCCCGGCGATCTTTGTCATACTCTCGAGCATCGGGAGCAATGTTTCCGAATGCGTCAGTTTGTTATTGACAGTAAACTCCGCCTTTAAAAGATCGTCCTCCACGATCGCTGCTGAAGCAACCAGAGCGGAAGACTCGATAGCCAGTATCTTCATACGCTGTTCCCCCTGCCGATGTCTGCCGGTATAGTGCCAAGGATCTCGATCTCACGATAATCCGGTCCCTTATGGAAATCACGACTGATATTGACCTGTATCGCATCCCCGGGAATCAGCTCTTCAATCAGTTTCGACCACTCGATCAGACAGACGCCGTCGCCGTAAAAATATTCCTCATATCCAAGGGCATCCATCTCGCCCGGGTCGCCGATCCGATATACATCAAAATGATAGAGCGGCAGGCGCCCCTCCGTATATTCTTTGATAATGGTAAATGTAGGAGAGGTCACCGGCTCATGTATCCCAAGTCCATCCGCAAATCCTCTGGCAAATACGGTCTTGCCCGCGCCGAGATCTCCGTTCAGGCAATAGATCTGTCCGGGGCCTGCCTCACGTCCGAGCATGCTCCCGATCGCAAAGGTTTCCTCTTCCGAATAACTTTCTATCCTCATAACCCTACTATTATATATATTTTCTTCTTTGCTTGCAAGTCGGGAAAAATAATGATACCATATAGGCTATGAATAAGACTGCAGACAACAATCCTGCCGCCGCACTGGCCCGGTACAGTGT
>JAILFI010000043.1 GCA_024697655.1 Clostridiales bacterium | reverse complement strand
CGGCCGCTGGCCGACGGCGGAGAAGGCACCATGGAATCGCTCTGTTATGCGCATGAAGCGGTTTCCCGCCCGGTCACCGTCACCGGACCGCTCGGCACGTCTGTCACTGCATCCTATGCCGTCTCCGGCCGGACCGCGATCCTTGATATGGCATCCGCATGCGGACTCGTCCTTGTCCCGAAAGAACTGCGCGATCCAATGAAGACCACGACCCGCGGGCTCGGCGAACTCATCCTTGCCGCTGCGGAGGAGGGCTGCCGCGATTTCCTCATCGGCATCGGCGGCAGTGCCACCAACGACGGCGGTGCCGGCATGCTCGCCGCACTAGGTATTTCCCTGCTGGACCCGGACGGCCGCCCCATCCCGGACGGCGCACAGGGACTCCGCTCTCTGCAACGCATCGATACAGGGACGTTGGCGCCGGTCCTTCGGGACTGCCGGTTTCGCATCATCTGCGACGTGACCAACCCGCTGTGCGGCAAAAGCGGTGCCAGCTTTGTCTACGGACCGCAGAAAGGCGCTGATCCTGCCATGTGCGAAGAACTGGACAGCCTGCTCGGCCGCTTTGCCGCCATGACGGAAGCAGCGCTTCCGGAAGATGCCGCAGCTCCCGCCGCTGACACCCCCGGCGCCGGCGCCGCAGGCGGACTCGGCTTTGCCTTCCTTGCCTTCCTGGGCGGGCAGCTCCTGCGCGGGATCGACATCGTCCTGACCGAGACCCGGCTCGCGGACTATCTGCAAGGTGCGGACATGCTCCTTACCGGCGAAGGACGTATCGACAGACAGACCGCTTTCGGGAAAGCGCCTGCGGGTGCTGCGGCGCTTGCCAAAAAATACGGGCTCCCGGTCATCGCGTTTGCCGGCATGCTTAAGGTCAGCGAGGAAGACGCCCGCCTTCTCCGCGAAGCCGGAATCGACGAATGCTGCGTCATCACGCCGCCGGACATGCCTCACGAGACCGCCAAACAACCTGCGGTCGCCCGTGCCAACATGGCAGCTGCCGCAGAGCACAGATTCAGACTGCCGCTGTGACCGGCATCCTGAGCCTCCGTCCGGATGCGTAGTTTTTTATGCAAAGGAAAGACCGTCTGCCACTATGACAGACGGTCTTTCTACAAGGGGTCTATAGAGTTGTATTATGCGTTGGGATATCCCTTATGCCCGCTTGCCGATCGCGAACCAGGAAATGAGGATCGGGATGAAGCACGCCACGCTGGTGCCCAACGCGAACAGGAACGCGGACATGACACCGGCGTTGGCCATGATGCCTAAGATGAAGGATATCAATGGCATAGCAAACAGGTTGCAAAGTGTACCGCCGATCGAGTAGTCGAGCAGCGCGTCTGTCTTGAGGTTCGGGTCAGCCATCTTGATGAGCAGGATCCCGGTGACGAAGACGCCGGTGTTCGCGCCGATCAGGCCGAGGCTCTTTTCAAACCAGTTGGAACGCATGAACTTCTTGCAGCAGAGCATGATCAGCAGCGGTGTGACGATCAGGCCGAGCAGGCAGGTGATGACCAGTGCGACCCAGTAGGTGGACAGGATGGACAGGTTGAGGCTCATGATCGCGGCAACGACGATGAAGTCGGTCAGGGTGCCGGTGATCTTGTCTCTGACGGTCTCATTGAAGAGATGATCCCACTTGAGCAGGACGATGACACGCCAGACGACGAGCATGACGACCATTGCATAGAAGAATGCGGACATGCTCTGGAAGATGATGTTGTCGATCGTGATGAGCTTGTCCTCGAGGATGTAGCCGATCCCGGAAACGCCGACGATCAGTGCCAGGTGCAGGGACAGGGTCTCGATGCTGTTCGGGACAGTGGTCTGTTTGCCCATATCAGGCAGCTCATCGCCTCTTGCGTAAACGCCCTTCAGCATTTCTTTCGGGGACTTTGCAACTGTCGTGATCTGCGTCGTCCAGCCCTTCTTGATCGCGATGTTGATGAGCAGAACGCCCAGCAGGATGCCGCCGACCAGACCGACGGTCGCGGTCGTAACGGTCGCATCCTGTGCCGCCTGCCAGTTCGCATTGCCGAACTCCTGATAAGCGGCGCCAATCGTGCCGGCCATGCCGTGGCCGCCGTTGAAGACGAATGCCAGTTCAAGACCCATGACGTCGTAGGTGTTGGCACCGATCATTCTCGAGAAGACCGCCGCAATGATGCCGAGGACGCACTGGAACATGAAGAAGCCGCCCAGGATCATCGTCATGACGACAGCGTCATTACTGGTCTTGAGGATGCTGTTGCCGTTCTTCTTGAGATACAGGCACATCGGGATCGCCGCGAAGACCGGGGTGATCAAAACGCTCGGCATGGAAGCAGTCACTTCCAGGACTTCCTCACTGATTGGGACCCAGCCGAGAAGCTTCGGCCCGAGGATCAGCGCGATGAAGCCGCCAATGACGGATGCCGGCAGGTACAGCTTTTGGAATACGGGTACCTTCGCGCGCAGGATGGTGCCCAGCAGCAAGAACCCGCAGCAGACAGCAACTGCTTTGAGTATCAATACTAGCGTACCATACATTGAGTTACCTCCTTAGTAAAACGTGGAATAAATGAAATAACGTGGGGGGTTGGTAATTATAATATTTCCAAGGTGCGCGCAAGCACCTTGTAAATCGTACGGAAAGACGCAAGGTCGAGCCATTCCTTGGGAGTGTGGTACTCCTCGCAGTGGGGGCCGCAGGTCACGATATCGATCCCCGGGATGCCGCCGCTGATATAGCCGGTCTCAAGACCGCCGTGCTCAGCGATCAAGGTCATCTGCCCGCCGGTCACTTCATGGTAGGCAGCGAACAGTGTTTCTCTGATCGCAGACTTCTCTTCAAATCTCCAGCCGGGCGCGCGGTTTTTGCATACCAGTTCAAATCCGAAAAGACCACCGAGGATCCGGTACTCCCCTTCCATCTGATCCAGGAAGGTATCTACTTCGCTCCGCGGGAAGCAGTAGATCGTCACGGCGCCATCTTCGGTCCGGACTCTGCCAAGGTTTTGAGAGACCGTTGTCAGACCCTCGATCTTCATGCTCTTATGACGGAATCCGTCCGGAAGCACGAACAGAAGATCCACGAGTGCGCGGCTGTCTTCCGCGCTGAACGCGGCCGGGCAGTCTGCCGGTTCGATCGTCACTTTGATAGCAGGATCACTGTATGCGTATTCCTTGAAGAAGGTCTCTTCAAAGGCCGCCGCTTTTTCCTGCAGCACCGCCGGATCAGCCTCACAGCCGAAGACGACTTCGCACAGCGTCGGGATAGCATTGTCTTTGTTGCCGCCGGTGAAAGAGCCGATCCGGATCTTAAAGCCGAGTCCGTACAACACTCTGGCGGCCAGTTTGATCGCGTTGCCGCGTTCCTTGTTGATGCAGACACCGGAATGTCCGCCGGCCAGACCGCCCACTGTCAGTTTGTAGCCGGGCAGTCCGCACTCCGAGACAGGATAAGATCTTGTCAGATGCATGTACTGGCTGCCGCAGGATGACGCATAGCAGGTATTGCCGCCCATGTCATCCAGGCTGATCATCCGCTTCGCGCTGATATCCTCGAACGCAAGCTCGGCGGCACCGTTCAGGCCGACTTCTTCCTGCACAGTGAAAACGCATTCCAGCGGCGGATGCGGCAGGGTATCGTCATCAAGGAAGGACAGCATATAGGCGACACCGACACCGTCATCGGCACCGAGCGTTGTCCCTTTCGCATGCAGTTTCCCGTCCTCCACATAAAGGGAGAGCGGGTCTTTCTCAAAGTCGTGTTCACAGCCGGGCTCTTTTTCACAGACCATGTCGATATGTGCCTGCAGCATGACGGGCGCGTGATCTTCATACCCCGGAGATGCCGGCTTGTAGATGATAACGTTCCAGTTCGGATACTGTTTATACGTCAAACCGTGCGCTTTTGCAAAGCGCACCAGATAATCACTCAGAGGTTTTTCGTGATACGAACCGTGCGGGACCGCGCTGATTTCCTCGAAGTACTTTTCAGGCAGGAACGTCTGATCCAATACGTGACCCATTCGTATTCCCCTTTCCATTCTTTGTTATTGTCAGAATTTTATCACGTTAAAGCGGCACACCGCAAACCGCGGTATCTCTACCAAGAGTAAAATCAACATGTGATGATTCTATCTACAGTAGAATATCGAGCTGTTTTATGATATAATCCATTCACAGATAACCATTATCACTGAATATTCATTTCTTTTTTCTTTTTAATACAATCCGGGTGTGAAAAGCCCCGCAAAACTATGAAAGAACAAGATTTTATGCGCATCCTCGGCAGCAACATCCGCGCCTCCCGCATCAGCGCCGGCATGACACAGGGCGAGCTCGCCAAGGCGATTGGAAGAAGCCTCGCAAGCGTATCCAAATACGAGCGCGGCGGCTGTGCCATCGACAGCTATACCCTCTGCAATATCGCGGATGCCCTCACGGTCACGACCAGCCAGCTCCTGCCCGCGCGGGAGCGGCCTGCCGCCGATACCCCCGCGGACAGCAGCTGGAATATCATCGCGCGGCACGACCGGTACTATCTGCACAACGTCGGCTTCCTCTCACAAAGACTCTGCTGCTCTTCATTGGAAATCGACTGGGATGCAAACGAAGCCGTCATGTATGTCGACATGTACGGGCAGCCGCGCCCGAACCGGCCGCCGCAGTCCAATGCGATCCTCTACGGCAAGGTCTATA
>JAILFI010000040.1 GCA_024697655.1 Clostridiales bacterium | reverse complement strand
GGTGTGCGGACCCTTGTCGCCCCAGTCCCCCCAGCAGTCGTTTTCCACCGCGGTCTTGCCATGGCCGACATGGTCATCCGCTGCAACGATGAAACCCTCATCCATGAACCGGACGATCATGTGCAGGTACCGGCGGGAATGCTCACCAAAACCATGGACGAGTTGTATGATCCCGGCTGGTTCGGCGGCCGGCACATAGACCCATCCATACACATCGTCCCGCTGGTTGAAGGATTTGAAAGATACTTCGTGAAGCATAGAACACCTCGCTTTCGTTCCTTAAACGGCATATGTATTACTTGCGTATATCATATCATAAAAAAACCTGCAACCGGAGAGCAGATTGCAGGCAGTTACAGAAGAGTGTGGTCTTTGGTCATGTAAATAGTCTCGTCGGCGATGGTGCTGATGAGATCTTTATTATGGGTGGCAATGAGGAGCAGCCGGTCCGGGGTTTTCAGGGACCGGATGAAATCCGTGACCCAGATCTGGCCGTCTTCATCGAGTCCGCTGAGCGGTTCATCCATGATCAGGACAGGCGGCTCCATGGCAAGGATCGCCGCCAGGGCAGTCCTTTTTTTCTCGCCGCCGCTCAGATTGAACGGGGCACGGCGGCGGAGCGATTCCAGCCCGAGAAGAGTGATGTACTTCTCAACGCGTGCCGTGACTTCCTCTTCCGGCAGTCCCATCTGATACAGGCCGAAGGCGATCTCATCCTCCACACTGCGGGTGAAGAGCTGCACTTCGGTGTTCTGCATGATGTAACCGATGGAACGATGAAAGGAGGCTGCAAACGCCTTGTCCCGCAATTTCTTTTCGGTGATTTCCTCGCCATTGAGCAGATAGGATCCGGCGGTCGCAAAGGACAGCCCATTCAGGATGCGGAAGAGCGTCGACTTTCCGCAACCGTTCGGCCCGCTGAGACAGTAACAACAGCCCGCAGTAAGGTGCAGGCTGATGTCGTCGAGGGCAAGGTTGCCGTCCGGATATTTATAACTGACGTGGTCTAAAGTAATCATCGATCGGTTTATTCTGAGCGCCGGAGCGCGGGTGTCAATGCATCAAACTCTGGCAGTATACAAACGCTGCGATCAAAAGCGGGATCGACAGGGCATATACACCGTCCATCCAGCCCGCCTTATGCTTATTATACCCCTTATAGACGCCGTCGTAACCCCGGCATTCCATCGCTTCGAAGGTCTGCTGGGAAAGCCGCTGCGAGACGAGGAACGTGGTGCCGAGGACACCGCCTGCGGCTTTGTACCGGGCACGATCGCGCTGCCTGCCGGACACGCTGCCGACGGTGCGCAAGGAAATGGCCTCCAACATGGCGTGAGAATGGCGACCGAGCAGGACGAGGAAACGCATCATCATGTCCAGCGTCATCGTGAAGATCCCCGGGACGTGCCAGGACCGGAACACACCGGTCACGTCCTTCCAGTCCATCTCTTCATTGGCGAGAAGCAGGAGCAGCACGGAACAGGTGACCTTCATTGTGATCGTCAGCATCGTGCGCGGGTGGTCGAGGAAGACCGACGGGAGCATGATCAGGAGCGTGAAGAGGACCGGCAGAGCCAGACGCCGCAGCACGCCCGCAATGCGCAGGGGCGGCAGGAAAGCGAGCCGCAACAGTTCGGCGGCCAGTATGGCAACGACAAAAATCGCGTTGCGGGACAGCGAACAGAGAAGGATGCATAGCAAAACCACGGACAGCCGGAGCGCCGGCAGGATCCGTGGCATTTTAGAGTTTGCTGCTTTTGAATCGCTTTCCAGAATGCGGCCGAGGAGCCGCATGATCGTCTTGTCCATGGAGTCTCCGGCCCGCTGTGCTAAGCGGCCGTTTCCCCACCTTTCTTGAGCAGGCTCGCGAGTTTAAAGATGATAACGAGACAGGCGACGCCGATGACAGCGGAGAGGATATACCCGATCACTTCCGGCATCCCGGCGACGGAATAGTCTGGTATGATCGCCTCGAACTGGAATCCGTCCAGCATCCCCTGCGGGGTGTAGCCGATACCGGTGTCCGCGATCTCGTCCGCGCCCCATTCGCCCCAGGCGGTGCCGGTGGCGATGAGCCCGAGCGGGGTGGCAAGAATCAGCGCGCCGAGGAAGACCTTCAGCGGGGCGGAGGTTCTGTACTCTTTATGAGACAGCTGCATCTCCGGTGCCGCGGATCTGACGAATGCCAGAATGGCGACGGTGAAGATGGCCTCGACCGCTCCGAAGAGGGTGAGGTGGCCGATCATCATGGCAGGGATGGCGATTCCGAGACCATAGGGGCAATACAGTGCATTGCCTGCCGCATCGGTGAAGAGCATCGGCTGGATGCCGAACTCGATCGCCGCGCACAGCGCCGCTGCATTGAGGCCTACATAAGACCCGATGCCCGCCGCGATCAGGTCGCGTTTATTTGTCGACTCTGCGGTGCCGAATTTCGGTGCGATCAGATGCGTGACCGCGTAGCCGACGAAGGGCAGGACGAACGCCATGTTGAAGCAGTTCGCCCCGAAGGCGAGTATCCCGCCGTCACCAAAGATCAAGGCTTGTAAGAGCAAGGCCATACTGACCGATATACAGGCCGCCCAGGGCCCGAGCAAGAGCGCAATGAGCGTCCCTCCCACGGCATGGCCGGTCGTGCCTCCCGGCAGCGGTACATTGAACATCATACCGAGGAACGAGAACGCACCGCCGACACCCAGCTTTGGCACTTTCTCCTTCGGGAGATGGTCCTTGACTTTTTTGATGGAAACCGCCCACACGGGAACCATCGCGGCAGTCATCGCGATGCAGGTCTCGGGGCTCAGATAATTGTCAGGGATATGCATGTTCGTTCTCTCCGGGTCAGTTGTTAAACGTGCAGTTTTGCATCACTGGTTTTTTATGATAAAGTAATGCTGTATCTACAGTATAACGGGCTCCGAAAAGACAGCGGAAGCCCCGTAGGGGGTTGTTTTTCAAGGAATCGCCCTGTAGGATACCCCGTAGAGAAGAGGTGATCAGATGGATAAGAAGAAAGCACAGACGGAACAGATGCATACCCACGCAGACGGCACGACCCACTGCCATACCCATCACGGTGAGCACGAGCACGGCGCGCATTCGCATACGCACGACCCGGAGGAGATCCGCGCCATTGTCAACCGGCTGTCCCGTTCCATCGGCCACCTCGAAAAGGTCAAGCGCATGGTCGAAAACGGCGATGACTGTGCCGACGTGCTGATCCAGCTCTCCGCAGTCCGGGCAGCACTGACCAGCACCGGCCGGCTGCTCCTGAAAGAGCACCTGGAGCACTGTGTGGTGGAAGCCATGCACGAGAACGACAGGGAATCGCTCGACAAGGTCAACAAGGCGATCGACCAGTTTATGAAGTAGGAGTTAGATGAAGGCAGATATTAAGGCAAACGCTGCATAGCAGCGATACAGCGCGGTCTTGCAAAAGAACGCGCTTTTACTTTGATTTTACGAAGACTTTTCGCTTGCTTTACAATTGTATCGATATGTATAATAACCTGGGATAAGTTGGAGAGAAATGAAAGTTTGATTCTGTGACCTGCGGCGGAAGGGTGCGGCAGGGAGGACACAGAACGAAGCATCCGTCAGACTGGCTGCGGGTGCGAAAAAGGTAAGGAGAAAAAGCAATGCAAGTATTCTATCAGGTGGTATCTTTGCTGGGCGGTCTGGCGCTGTTCCTGTACGGGATGCGCGTCATGGGCGACGGTCTGAAGAGCAGTTCCGGCGGCGCGATGCGTACCGCACTGGAGAAGGCGACAGCCAATCCGGCGCTCGCTTTTCTGCTCGGCGTACTGGTCACGTGTATGATCCAGAGTTCGACGGCAACGATCGTCCTGACAGTCGGTCTTGTCGGTGCGGGCTTCCTTAAATTCCGACAGTCGATCGGTATCGTTCTTGGTGCAAATGTAGGGACTGCGATCACGGCGCAGATCATCCGACTCATGGATGTCAGTGCCGGGGCCGACAGTCCTTTATATTTCTTTAAATCCGACAATCTGGCGCCGCTGGCGCTCCTGATCGGCATGATCCTGATCATGTTCGTCAAGAAGCGCAGCGCCACGACGGCGGGCACGATCTGCATGGGCTTCGGCATGCTGTTCGTCGGTCTGATGAACATGAGCGCAGCGGTCGCGGAAGTGAGCGATTCTCTGAGCACGCTGCTCGTTTCCTTTGAAGACAACTATTTCCTCGGATTCCTCTCCGGCGTTTTCGTCACCGGGGTCATCCAGAGTTCCTCGGCTGTCGTCGGTATCCTGCAGTCCATCGCCAGCACGATGGGCGTGCACTTCTGCGGGGTCTTCGCCATCATCATCGGCGTCAACATCGGCGACTGCCTGACCACTTATCTGGTCTGCCGCCTCGGGGCCAAGCCGGAGCAGATCCGCACCTGCATGGTCCACATTATCTACAATGTGTTTGCAGCCGCCCTGATCATCGCGGTGCTCGTGATCGGACACGGCACGGGGCTGATCAGCGACGAGATCTGGAACATGCCGCTCAAAGCCGGCGGTGTCGCGAACGTCCACGGTCTGTTCAGACTGGTGCCGGCGGTCCTGCTGCTGCCGTTCTCGGGGCTGTTCGCGAATATCGCGGAGAAGATCGTCAA
>JAILFI010000039.1 GCA_024697655.1 Clostridiales bacterium | reverse complement strand
GGTCTCGGCGTCTCTGAACTTCACCAGTCCGACACGCGGGATCTCCATCTCGCGCTGGTCATCGGCATCATCCTGGTGATGTTCCTGAAGACCGACCGGTTCAAGGTCGCCGGCAACACGCTGGTAGGGTTCGGCATCCTGTTCATGGGCCTCATCTTCATGTCGGACGCGGTGAGCGGGATGGGCGAGCGCCTGACCAACATGCTCATCGCCTTTGAAGACAATTACATCCTGGGATTCCTGTCCGGCGTCATCGTCACCGGCATCATCCAGAGTTCCTCCGCCGTCGTCGGCATCCTGCAGTCGCTGGCCAGTTCCGTGGGCGTGGAGTTCTGCGGCGTCTTCGCCATCATCATCGGCGTCAACATCGGCGACTGCCTGACCACTTATCTGGTCTGCCGCCTCGGAGCCAAGCCGGAGCAGATCCGTACCTGCATGGTCCACATCATCTACAATGTATTTGCGGCTGCCCTGATCATCGCGGTGCTCGTGATCGGACACGGCACGGGACTGATCAGCGACGAGATCTGGAACATGCCGCTCAAAGCCGGCGGTGTCGCGAACGTCCACGGTCTGTTCAGACTGGTGCCGGCGGTCCTGCTGCTGCCGTTCTCGGGGCTGTTCGCGAATATCGCGGAGAAGATCGTCAAAGACGCGCCGGTCAACGAGGAAGACCTCATCGTCGAGGAGAACCTGCGCAAGCTGGATATGCGCCTTGTGACCAACCCGGCCATCGCCCTCGACCAGAGCGAAGCGCTCATTGCCAACATGGCAGAGGTCGCACTGCACAACTACGATGCGTGCAGACAGCAGCTGTTCGAATTCGAGCCCAAGCGTGAGGACCGCATCCAGGAACGCGAGGAAATGCTCGACCGCATGGCCGACGCAGCCAACCGCTACATCATCGCCATCTCTCCGCATGTTAAGCTGGAAAAAGACAACCGCACGCAGAACTACCAGCTTAAGGCGCTGGTCTGCTTTGAAAGGATCGGCGACCTGGCTGTCAATATCACGGGCAACATCCGCAACCTGCGCGAGGCGAAGCGCGAGTTCTCACCGATGGCGCAGCAGGAGATGAAGATCATGCTGGACGCGATCCGCGACATTCTCGAGATGACGGCAAAGGCGCATATCAACGACGATACTTCTATGGCGTTCCAGATCGAACCGATGGAAGAAGTCATCGACGCGATGGTCGCCGACTTAAGAGGCCGTCACATCTACCGTATGACGCACGATCAGTGCGACGTCATCAACGGCATCGAGTTCCAGAACATGCTGGTCAACCTGGAGCGCATTTCCGACCAGTGCTCGGATCTGGCGGTCTATCTGCTCGGCCGTACCGACGATGCGATCAACGGCAAGGAGCACGAGTACATCCACAACCTGCACCACTCCAACAATAAGGAGTACCTCGAACTGTTCCACGACGATTACAAGAAATACTTCGATCAGCTCAACGCGGTCCATCCGGGCGAGTACTTCGAAGCGTACGGGGAACAGCAGGAGATCCCCGAGGACCTCGACAAGGAGAACGACAAAGACGACACGGCCGTCAGCGTGCAGTAGTGTGCACGGACCCATGTCCCAAACGAAAAAGGACACCCCCTGCGGTATGCGGGGGGTGTTTTGGTTTGCGTATTGCTTTGGTGAGGTGCGTCGCCCGCGCGGCACGCGCTGCATGGATCAGGTCTCTTGGCCAGCGAACTGGGTCTGGTAGAGGCCGTAGTAGACGCCTTTCTTAGCGAGCAGTTCCTCATGGGTGCCGGTCTCGACGATGTGCCCCTGGTCCATGACGACGATCGTATCCGCGTCGCGGATCGTGGACAGGCGGTGCGCGATGATCAGGCTCGTGCGGCCTTCCATCAGGCGGTACATCGCTTCCTGGATATGCTTTTCTGTACGCGTATCGATGTTGGAAGTCGCCTCGTCGAGGATGAGGATGTACGGGTAGGAGAGGAACGCGCGGCCGATCGCGATGAGCTGCCGCTGGCCCTGTGAGAGATTGTCGCCGGCGTCCACCAGCATCGTTTCGTATCCTTCGGGGAAGGAAGCGACGATCTGGTCGACGTTGCTGAAGGCGGCTGCTTTGTCGAGTTCCTCCTGCGCGGCGTCCGGTTTGGCGTAGCACAGATTGCCGCGGATCGTGTCCGTGAAGAGGACGGTGTCCTGCAGGACGATGCCCACCAGGTCGCGCAGATCGGTGCAGTCGATGTCGCGGATGTCGACGCCGTCCAGTGTGATGCGCCCGCTGTCGATGTCGTAGAACCGCATCAGCAGATTGATGATCGTCGTCTTGCCGCTGCCCGTCGAACCGACCAGCGCGATCTTCTTTCCGGCTTCGACCCGCAGGTTGAAGTCGTGGATGATCTGCTTGCCGGGCACGTAGGAGAAGTTGACGTGTTCGAATTCGAGCACACCCTTTGTTTCGTGCATGCGGACATCGCCGCTCTTGTTCTCCGCCGGTGCGTCGAGGACTTCGAAGATGCGCTCGGCGCCGGCGATCGCCGTCTGGATCTGCCCGTACAGCTGTGACAGTTCGTTGATCGGGCGGGAGAACTGCTTGGAGTAGATGATGAAAGCGGAGATGACGCCGACGGTGATATTGCCCTGGATGACCTGATAGCCGCCGAAGACAGCGACCACGACGAAGGAAACGTTGTTGAGCATGTTCATGACCGGGCCGAGCGAACTCGAGAGGATCTCCGAGATGATCCCGGTCTTTGTCAGTTCGTCGGAAGTCTCATTGAACTCAGCGACCGCTTCGTCCTGCCGGTTGTAAGCGGTGACGGTCTTGTAGTTGGTGACCTTCTCGTTGACCGTGCCGTTGATCTGCCCGAGCAGGCGCTGGCGTTTCAGATACAGCTTGCGGATGCGTTTTGACAGGAACTGCGTGAACAGCACCGAGAAGATGATGACCGAGCAGGAAAGCAGGGTCAGCTGCCAGCTGTACCAGAGCATGATCGAGAGCGTCCCGATCAGCGTCAGCAAGCCGGAGAACAGCGACGTCAGCGAGGAGGAGACGACGTTGGAGATATTCTCCGCGTCATTGGTCATGCGGCTGATCATATCGCCGTGCGAATGTGTGTCGAGATAGGAGACCGGCAGATCGATCGTCTTGCGGAACAGCTGCGCGCGCATGGCTTTGACGATCCGCTGGCTGAGTTTGGCGCCGAGGTATTCTTCGAGCAGGCCGGCGGCGCTGCTGGTGGCATAGAGGATGACCATGATCAGCAGGATCTGCGGGAGCCGGTCGAAGGTGCGGGTCGTGATGCAGTCGATGGCGCGGGAAAGATACGCCGGCGCGGCGATGCGGAGGAGCACCGTCGCGGTGACGATGAAGAACAGCAGGACCACGCGGGCGCGGTGGTCCGCAAAGTAGGCGAGCAGGCGCCGGAGCGTCTTGCGGCCTTCTTTCGGTTTTTCGACGGGGGCGCCCATATTGCCGTGACGGCGGCCAAATCCCGGGGTCTGCGCGGTGCGGGCGGTGCCGGGGCTTTGCTGCTGGCTCATGCGGCACCTCCTTT
>JAILFI010000019.1 GCA_024697655.1 Clostridiales bacterium | reverse complement strand
CTTGACGCCCGCGTTGAGGAAGACCGGCACGTTATTGGTCTTGAAGCAGTCGCGCAGATAGCTCGTATTTGCGAGACACATATTCTTGACCGCGATAAGGTCATCCTTCATTTCGACGATCGCCGGGTGTTTGCCCTTGCGGAACAGATCGAGCGCGATCTCGCAGCCGGTCAGACCGCCGCCGATGATGACGACGTTGTCGCCGACTTCCTTTTCACCGAGCAGATATTCGGTGGCGTCCATCGCGTATTCTGCCGCGCCCGGGATCGGGATGCGGTTCGGAGCCGCGCCGGTCGCGATAATGATCTCATCGGCATCCAGCTTGGTGTCTCCGGTGACTTCCGTGTTCAGGTGGATCTCCACGCCCAGTTTGTCGAGCTGGTGGATCATCCAGTCAATGAGCTGTTTGTCCTTCTCTTTGAATTCCGGAGCAGCAGCGGCGATGAAAATACCGCCGAGCTTGTCGCTCTTCTCATAAAGCGCTACTTTATGGCCGCGCAGCGTGAGAATTCTGGCTGCTTCCATGCCGCCGATACCGCCGCCGATAATAGCCACTTTCTTCGCCTTTTTCGTCTGGCGGATGAAGTATTTCTTCGACTGCATCGAGATCGGGTTGACCGCGCAGCGGCACATGCCGGCCGATTCGCTGAGATCCTGATCGTTTGCGGTTCCGTTGTGCTTGGTCAGATTGAAGCAGGCTGTGTGGCAGCAGATGCAGGGACGGATATCCTCTTCGTCGCCGCGGATGAGTTTGGTGACCCAGTGCGGATCCGCGAGGAACTGACGTCCGACCGCCATCGCGTCGATCTGTCCGGCCGCGATCGCCGCAGCGCCGTCCGCGGGCTGCATGCGTCCCGCGCAGACGACCGGAATATCCACGAATTTCTTGATGTGGGAGACGTCCTCGAGGTTGCAGTTGAGCGGCATGTACTGTGGCGGATGAGCCCAGTACCAGGCATCGTAGGTGCCGTTATCGCAGTTAAGCATATCATAGCCCGCATCCTGCAGATATTTGGCGGCTTTTTCGGATTCTTCCATGTCGCGGCCGATCTCGATGAAATCTTCGCCCGGCATCGCGCCGTACTGGAAGCCTTTTGTCATGGAGCGGACAGAGTAGCGGAGAGAGACCGGGAAGTCCTGACCGCATTTTTCCTTGATTTCTTTGACGATCTCGACCGGGAAGCGGTAGCGGTTCTCGAAAGATCCGCCGTACTCGTCTTTGCGGTGATTCGTGTATTCCAGGGTGAACTGGTCGAGCAGATAGCCCTCATGGACAGCGTGGACTTCGATACCGTCGACGCCGGCTTCTTTGCAAAGACGCGCAGTCTCGCCGAACGCGTAGATGATGTCCTGGATCTCTTTCTTCGTCACGGCACGGGTCTTGACATCGTCCGCCCAGCGGTTCGGAAGACCGGCATCCGGAGCGGCCGTGAGGTATTCCGCATCGATGATCGGGCTCGCGATCGTATTGAGAACCTTATTTTTCGCCAGCAGGGCGAGAGGAGCAGTCAGCGCCATCGAACGGCCGAAGCCCGCGGTGAGCTGTACGAACATTTTGGCGCCGGTAGAATGGAGCTCATCCATGAATTTTGCGAGTTCTTTGAACTTGCGCTTGTTCTGGTACAGCCATTTTCCGCAGAGCATGTCCTTGACGGGTGCGATGCCCGGGATCACAAGACCGCAGTTGTTTTTCGCGATGGTGCGCAGAAGGCGGGCCGCTTCCTGATCGAAGTGGCTGCCCAGCGGCTCCATCCAGCCGAAAATGCAGGTGCCGCCCATCGGCGCGAGGACGATGCGGTTCTTGATCTCAAGATCGCGCACCTTCCACGGGGTAAATAAAGCTTCATATTCCTGCTTCATAAAATCCTCCTTTTTATGAGTGGTGAAAATGACCGGTCAGGCCCGAAAATATCATCCGGGGCGGTCACTCCGTATAGGCGTGTAATGCCTCGTGCAGCAGCGCGTTTCCTTCGCGGAATTTTGCCTGCGCGGCTTCGACTTTTTCCGCGACGGCTTCCTTGCCGTTTTCACGCAGCGTCTTTACGAGGTCGTCCAGTTCTCCCGCGTGATGATCATTGTGATCAAAGGTGTAGGAGAGAAGCGCATACGCCTGATCCTTCGAAGCAAGTTCATCGTGATGGTGGTGATGATGTCCATGCTCGTGGCTGTGTTCGGAGCCGGCCTCGTGCGTATGTCCTTCATGAAGTAATTTGAGCATAAATCCTCCTGTAGCAAATATGTGTTTTAAGGCTCGGGCTGCATAGAGATCGTCAGCCCTTTTTCTTGCCCATATGCAGTTCGCGCATTCCCTCTACCTCGTCGCAGACAGGCTTCAGCGAGCAGTGCCCGCAGTCCGTCGGCAGACCGTCAAGGATGTGCGTGAGCGTTTTCGTGATATCATCGACTTTGCCCGCGAACGGCTGCAGCGCGTTTACGATTTTTTCATCGGTAACAAAGATGACGCGCACGTGTTTGACACCCGGGATCGCCTTGTATTTGCGGATATATGTTCCGCCGACATAGGCGAAGCGGATGCCCGCGCGCACGACTTTTTTGCTCACGCGGACCTGCTCCCGGTTGCTCTCTGAGGATACACGTACCATGTAGCCGATCGGAAATACGTGGTAGCGGACAAATTCCAGATTCCGGACCGCCTGATAGGCTTTTTCGGAGTCTTCCGCCTCCCC
>JAILFI010000018.1 GCA_024697655.1 Clostridiales bacterium | reverse complement strand
GTCGATCTGGGCGGCGGTATTCGCTGTCGGGGCATTGCTGCTGCTGCGCTGGCTCAATACGAAAGGCAGCCGGATCTTCGCTGCTCTTTGAGCATGTTGCGTTCAGGAAGGTGCCTGTGTGATACTTTGCTAACGGAACTGTTCCCGGATCCGCCTGTATAAAAACAAGCAGAATGAGAAGAAACAATGTGTACAAGTATAGTTGTCAATAAGAAAAAGACGATCGTGGGCTGGAATCTAGATATTCTGGATATGACGTACCGTGTCCGGCCTACAGCGGAAGGCGTATTCATCGAGATCGATGACCCGAAAGAAGGATGGCTGCCTCTTTTCGGCGCGAATGCCCGGGGCGACTTCGTGGGGATGCCGACCTGCTGGCCGTTTGATGACCGGAGCGATCCATCAGGAGATGGAGAGAATGTGCTCCTGCTCGATATTGACTTGCTTTTGCAGAAGAAAACACTGCAGGAGATCCGGAAGACGGCGCAGGAACGTCCGGTGTTCAGCCTCCCCGGCGTGACATTCATGTCTGCTCTGTCGGATGCGGACGGGAACGTGCTGCATCTCATTCCCGGACAGGGCTGCAGGTATTATGAGAAACCGGATCATGCTGTTCTGACTAACTTTTCGCCGTTCAAACAGGACGCGGAAACGCATCCGTGGATGGGCCGGGACAGATATCATACAGCGGAAAAAATGCTGCAGGGTGCATCGGATGAGTTCGATGTACAGGATTGCTTTGCCGTCCTGAAAGCAGTCTCGCAGGAGGTGTGTCCGACGGTCGTTTCGATGGTCTATGACGTCGCAGTAAGAACGGTCTACTGGTGCGAAAACAGAAACTGGGAACAGATCGAGGAATGGAAGTTTTAACGAACAGACTCAGGATCACAGAACTGACCATGGAGATGGCAGAAGCGATCCATGCTGACTCTCTGGATGATGCGACACGGCGGTTCCTCCCGGACGAGGTCTTTGAGACAGTAGAGGAAGCCCGGGAGACCGTTGCTTTTCTGATGAGCTGGTACGATGCAACGGATGGACCGCTGGTCTATGCAGTGATCCGGCAGGAAGACGGCGGCTTTGTCGGGTATGTTCAGATGGTTCCGATGGTGGAAGGCACCTATGAGATCGGCTATCATATCGGGGAAAGATACAGAGGAAACGGTTACGCGGAAGAAGCTGTCCGCGCATTTCTTCCGGTGATGGCAAAGACGCTTGGCATCTCAGAAGTATATGGCATCAGTCTCAAAGAAAACGCGCCTTCCTGCAAAGTGCTGGCAAACTGCGGGTTCGAAACAGTCTTCGAAGAAATCGGTTACTACCAGGGGAATCAGCGGGAAATCGTGAAGAGCATCTGGACAGCGAATGGCCGTTGAACAGCGGCGGTACGGACTCTACGAAGCGTAGGTAACAACTCCGCGGCGGCGGTGGTACACTGGCGCCGTAAGGAGGTATGCAACATGGATAGATACGTGACCGGAGAGGTCATTAAAAGACTCAGAGAAAGCAAACGGCTGACGCAGGAGGAACTGGCGGAGAAGATCTGCGTGAGCAGCAAGGCGGTCAGCAAGTGGGAAACAGGCCGCGGGTATCCCGACATCAGTCTGCTTGAACCGCTCGCGGATGCGCTCGGGATCTCGGTGATCGAACTGCTCTCCGGTAATCATGTCAAGAATGTCAACCGGACAGCCAACATGGCGCGCGGCAAGTGGTATGTCTGTCCGGTCTGCGGTAATGTGATCCGTTCGACCGGGGAAGCCGTGATCAGCTGCTGCGGTGTCACACTGGTGCCGGCGGAGACGGAAGAGATGGATGAAGCACACTGCATCAGAAAAGAAATCGCAGAAGATGAGTACTACGTGACCGTGGATCATCCGATGACAAAAGAGCACTACATCTCATTTCTGGCAGCTGTGTCCGACAGCGGTGTACAGATCGTCAAACTGTATCCGGAAGGAAATGCGGAGGCGCGTTTTAAAATCGACCGCGTGAAGACCTTGTATGCGTATTGTAACCGGCACGGTCTTTTTGCACTAAAGCACGGTCTTTTTGCACTAAAATAAGTATAGCCCTTGCCGGGCCATCAGGAGGGATCGGTATGGATATGAAATGGGAAGATGGCTTTAAGATCCGCGTCAGCGTTGATGAAGACGGGGCATGTGTGATCGATGCGAACTGGGCGGGTCTTCTGTCTCTGTCGCAGAACATTCTGGCGCTTGCCAAAGAGCAGGCGGGCAGTCACTTTCATCTGGATGCCCATAATTCGCTGGAGGAAGGTTCCTGTGAGCTGATCATCGGGAAGACGGAATAGCGGATCAGTGTCTTTTGCGGCCGTGCGCCTTGAAGATCAGCAGGTACAAAGCGGCAAGGTAGACAGCCACCATGCCGACGACTGCCCAGCACATGGCTGCGGAGCGGGTGGCCAGACCGACGAAAACGAGCACGGGAGCACCGAGCAGGATGCCGAAACTGCTGCCGGTGATCAGGTTGTTGGCAGCAGGTGTGCGGAGCGCAGGGTCGATCTCGCGCAGCAGAAGGACGCCGGAACTGATGGTGCCGGTCATCATGCCGTACATGGAGATCAGCCCTTCATAGTAATAGCCGGGATAGACTTTGCGGCAGACGATGGTGAGATGGATCCACGTCAGCACACCGCCGGCGGTCACCAGAAGGAGGAAGGGCAGCAGAAGACCGCGGACGTCCTCGATGCTGATGGAGCCGATGCCCGCAACGATCATCATATCGAAGAAAAAGCCGGAGATGCGGTTGAGCAGGTAGTTGTTCTGGTACTGCCGTCTGATCAGGCCGGCTTTTTTTGATTTCTCGAGAAGAACGCGCAGCAGGATGGCGAGAGCCGATCCGATGATGAAGTTAAAACCCCAAAGCAGGGAATTGACCGTGGCGGCAAGCCCGGGAGAAAGCGCGGCGATGCCTGCGGTCAGACCGCACGTCGACAGATAGGTCGCCAGGTACACAAGCAGCACCATGGCGATCTGCACGGAAAGCTTGTCGATCGAATCCGAGACAGGGATCTCGTTCTCGCTCTGGAAGAACTCTACCGTCGGCTGCTCGACCGCCGCAGTGTGCGTTTTGCCGATTTTTCCTTTTTTCGCAAGGATATTCAGGATGATCACACCGACGATACACGCAACGAGATAACCGGCAGCAGCGACTGCCAGACCAAAGCTGCGACCGCCCGCAAACCCGAGCGATTCGTAGGTGCTGCCGACATTGTTCGCCTGTCCGGGACCTTGCCCGAAGCCCATCGGCAGAAGGAGTCCGGCGGCTTTGAACAGATCCGGCATGACAGTGTAGGCAAGACAGAGGGTGATCAGAAGACCGGAGATGCCCTGTACGAGATAGGAACTGACGATGACAGCACCGGACTTCAGACCTGTCAGTTCTCCGTCAGAGGTCTCCCGGCTTTCCGGAACGCGCAGGCTCATTGCGATGAACCCGAGCGCGATCCCGTGGTAGACCAGGATCTCCATGAAATAGACATCTACATGTACGATGCCGGCGTAACGTGCCCCGAGCAGCAGAAAACCGCTCAGGACGGCGATCGGCATCAATGTCCTGCGGATGAAGGGGACCCGCTGGCGCAGCAGATTGGCAAGCAGGATCGCCGCCGCGATCGCGCCGAGCTGGATGATAACGTTCCATAATTGCAGATTTGCTGCAGAGTAATCCATGGTTTATTCCTGTGCTTTCCAGAGTTCGAGATATTTTCTGAAGTTGATGCCCGGTCTGGCGCGAAGCTGAAAATAGGAGCCGGCGATGCTGAACAGCAGGATGTGTGTTCTGGTCATCGCCATGTTATCTATCTCGGACAGCGAAAAATCATATGTACCGCATTTAAGATGATCCGGATACTGGATCAGGGTGTCTTCGCAGAGGGGGGTCTCCGTGTGCCCGGCACCGATTTCCGTCAGTTGTACCGAGTCGTCGGTAAACAGCACATTTTCGTGTTCGTAATCGCCTGTGCGGAGCGATTCCTTCTGCCAGTCCTCCCACTGCGCGATGTCCGCGAACGGGGTTTCCGGTTCGAAAAAGCCGTCCCGCAGGTACCGGACAGACAAGCCGCAGGGACAGCTCAGCCGGTCGTCTTTGCTCGTCAGCGTACCGATCCTCCTGCATTGCGGGCAGAGATAAAGAACGCGTTCAAGTCCTTCGGCGAGCCGCCTGCCGCGGTAGGAAACAGGAAAGGTGCGCTGGCGTTCCCAGGCATCTTCCCGGATGTCCTGGTTGATCCTGGCTGTGATCTCATCCGCGCTCATGGTTTTCAGGATGTCGGGGGGATAGATGCCGACGGGGTGTCCGTGGGAAGTGCCGCGGCGGACCGTATCCGCCCAGCGCGGTTTGCTGAGGTAGATCCCTTCCAGCCGGTAGGTGACGAGCGTTGCACCGGAGGTCTTTGCCAGTTTGCCGGTGGCAGCGAAGACAGGGTGGTTGCGCCCGTCCCAGCTCTGTTCGCCTTCGGAGAAGATGCAGACCGAGTGCCCGCTGCGCAGATGCCGCAGGCAGGCGCGCACCGTGTCCGTTCCTGCTGATGCTTTGCTCCTCGGGATCGGTGCCACGAGCCATGTGAGCATCTTTGTGGCGATGCCCTTGCGGAAAAGGTGCTCGCTGGCTACGTAGTAGACCTGCTTGTCCTTGAGACTCATTGCTACCAGAAAAGGATCCCAGGCGCTGACGTGGTTGGGGATCAGCAGGACCGGGCCATCGATATGAAGATCTTCGTGGGTGAAATGAAATTTCCGGCAGATCCATTTATTGCAGACCGCGTAGAACAGCCGCCACACGATCTGATGCCGCCGGTGCGCATCGCCCATGACGGTTCCTCCTTTGATCAAATGCTACAAATATTCTATCCTAAAATTTCCATATCTACAAGACGGGAAGAACTGGCAAGATAGCTGCGTTGTTGGTAAAATGAAAAAAAAGAACACTGTGTCAGGGACCGTCGTCCCGGGAGGTGACCGGATGGCAAAGACCGTCGGCAAAGACATCGGACTGAAAGAGATCAAAGAATTCTATTATACGTACGATGCCTCCACATATCCGCCGCAGTACCAGCGGTACCGGTTTTTCACTTCGCAGGGAAAATACTATTTCTATCATGAAAAACGGGAAGGAGATCACTGGCCGCTGACGGAAGCGGACGCAACGGTGACCGGAACGATCGAACTGTCGGAAGAAGAATGGGACACCTTTTACGGACACCTTAAGGACGGGACAGTCGTTGACCGGACAGAGAGTCTCGACTGCGGAAACGCCGGCCCCTGGCTGTATCTGTACTGGAGCGGAGATCACGGGAAAACACAGGCATTCACGTTTCAGCCCTATGGGAAACGAACAGGCTTTGAGGAGTTCTGTGCTGCGCTGCAGAAATCAAACAGGCCTGCTGCCGATCCGGGGCTTGCCGCAAAACTGAAAGATGCCGTCAAATGATGAACAGACACACGTGTCTGCAATGATGGGAAATATGAGATGAAAAAACTGTTTGGAGAGATCGATATGACCTGGAAAAAGGTCATCCTGATCGCTGTGATCGCCGGGCTTTACACTGGCTTGATGGCGTTTCTTCCCGCTGCGAAGGATACGTCTTTTGCGGATATCAGCATCACTTTCGAGGTCTGGATCCTCTTCGGGATCCTGATCATCGTCAACAGTGGATCACCGCTTGATGCGGCGCTCAAATGCTTTGTTTTTTTCCTGATCAGCCAGCCGCTCGTGTATCTGGTACAGGTACCGTTCAACGTCTACGGGTGGGGCATTTTTGCGTATTACAGAAACTGGTTCCTCTGGACGCTCTTCACGTTCCCGATGGGCTATATCGGGTATTACATGAAGAAGGATAAATGGTGGGGGCTTCTGATCCTCGCACCGATGCTCGCGTTCCTGGCATTCCATTACCACAGATTCCTGCGCGATATCATGACCGCTTTCCCGCATCATCTGCTGACGATCCTCTTCATCGTGGTCACGATGATCATCTATCCTTTGTATATCTTTAAAGATAAGAAGATCCGTCTCGCAGGGCTCGCCGTCAGTATCGCGCTGCTTCTGGCGGCGACCGTCTTTGCGTTCGTGCAGGGCGGCAGTTTTTACAATACGACCCTGATAACCAGCGGCGGGGAAACGGCGGGGCTGGAGTTCGATGATACGTATACCGTCCGGCTTTCCGACGATTCCTTCGGTGAGGTCAGCATTGTCTACGAGGAGAATATCGAAGACTACATGGTCAATGCGGCTTTTAAGAAAGAAGGGGACACACAACTGATCATGACGGCTCCTGGCGGCGGAGAATATGTGTATCAGATAACCGTTTACAGCGATCACTATGATATCCGGAGAATCGCAGAACCGGAATGATGGTCATCCCAAATGGCCGGGGGCTGCCTGTACACCTCCGCATCGGATTTGCATTTAAAAACCGGCTGCTATCCAGACAGCCGGTTTTTCATTGTGATCAAACTGCGGTTCGGTGAAGATACTGTCAAGCCATCTCTTCCGCCAGTTTTTCGAGCGCCGCTTCGCTGTCCGCATTCAGCGCGGACTTGATCGTGACGGTCGTCTCCGCGAAGGTCAGGTTCTTCGAATTCTCGAACAGGCCTTTCATGTACTTGGCTGCCATCGGCGCCCAGCTGCCGTTCTCGACGAACGCGATCTTTCTGTTCTGGTAATTGCGCTCGATGAGATGATCGATATAGTGCTTCATGAACGGGAAGACTTCCGTGTTGTAGGTCGTGGAAGCG
>JAILFI010000164.1 GCA_024697655.1 Clostridiales bacterium | reverse complement strand
GGAAGAGGTCAAGGAGTTCCCCCGCAAGGCGATCGGCATGTGGCTCTTCCCGGATGCAGCGGATGTGCCTGCCATCGAGGGAGTCGAAGGACACAAAGTGTTCAAAAAATAAGTGGTCATCTACAGCGCCCCGCAGGAAGTCTTATTCCCGCAGGGCGTTTTTTGTACATTTGGAGGAAAGATGAAAGATATCTATCTCGCAGATCTTGTCGTCGGACAGGAATTCATGGGATATTTTATGATCCGTCAGGTCGCGGTCAAACGGGCTTCGAACGGCCGGTACTATCTGGATATGGTGCTGGCGGATAAGACCGGGGAAATCTCCGCAAAGAAGTGGGATCTCGCGGATGAAGCGCTGGAAAGAGAGCGGCAGTACGGGCCGGGCAATGTCATCAAAGTGGCGGCGCAGGTCACGGAATTCAAGAGCATGAAACAGCTGCGGCTGACCAGGATCCGCATGACAAACAAAGAAGACAACATCGAGATCACCGACTACATCAAGGCGGCGCCGGAGTCCGGCGAGGCGATGTATGACTTTATCTACGGTGCGGCGATGGACATGGCGGATCTCGATCTCGCGAAGCTCTGCACACAGCAGCTGGAAAAGTATAAAGAAAAACTGCTGTATTATCCGGCTGCGTCCAAGAACCACCACGCGGAAATGTGCGGCCTGCTCTGGCATATGAAGCGGATGCTTCTGTCCGGTCAGGCGCTGTGCAAGGTCTATACCAATCTGGATCCGGATCTGGTCGCTGCCGGGGTCATCCTGCACGACCTGCAGAAGACGACGGAGATCCTGTCGGATGAACTGGGTGTCAGCGAAGGGTACTCGTTCGAGGGCAAGATGCTGGGGCATCTGGTGCTTGGCGTGCGCGAACTGGATAAAGATATGATCGCGCTGCAGTTCGACGACGAGAAACGCATCATGATCGAGCACATGATCCTCTCACATCACTACGAGCCGGAGTACGGCAGCCCTGTCCGGCCGCTTTTCCCGGAGGCGGAGATGCTGCACTACCTGGATGTGATCGACGCCAAGATGTATGACATGGAAGACGCCCTGCTGGGCATCCAGCCCGGTGATTTCAGCGAACGCGTCTGGACCTTGAACAACCGTACTATTTATAAGAGAAAGAACGGATGAGCCAGTTGACCGAGATCCGGGGGACAGTTACCTCGATCCGGTACCGCAAGGGGACATTCACCATCGCGGTCGTGGACACGAAAGAGGAGACGATCTCCGTGCTCGGCGACATGCTGGACTGCATGGCCGGCCGGGAGTATGTCTTCCGGGGAGAATACAGTTACAATGCCAAGTTCGGCAAACAGTTCCGGTTTGCGGAATACGAAGAGCCCGCGCCTGCGGATACGGACGGGATCATCGCGTTCCTCTCTTCTGGTATGATCAAAGGCATCGGTCCGAAGAAAGCGGGGGCGATCGCGGCGAAGTTCGGGATGGACACGTTCCAGATCCTCCAGGAATCGCCGGCGCGCCTGGCCGAGGTCAGCGGCATCAGCCTGGAGAAGGCGCTCGAGATCGGCCGGATCTACAAAGAACACCAGGAGTTCGCGGATGTGACCGTCGAATTGCAGAAGATGGGCATTGGGATCAGCTATGCGGTGCGTCTGTACGAGATGTACGGCGTGGATGCGCCGGACGCGGTCCGCGAAGATCCGTTCCAGCTGGTGGAGGACGTCGAGGGCATCGGTTTTAAAAGGGCGGACGAGATCGCGAAAAAGGTCGGTCTGCCCCCGGACGATGACGGCCGTGTCCGCTGCGGCATCAATGTACTGCTCGGCCGCGCCATCGGCGAAGGGCATACCTTCCTGCCGCGCGAAGAACTGGTCGAACGGTCCGCGGAAATGCTGGAGGTGGCACGGGAGACCGTAAACGACCGGCTGGTCGGCATGGTCTTCGAAGGCGACCTGAAGATCGACGAACTGAATGGGTGGGAAGTCGTTTACCCGCCGGCTTTTCACGTGGCGGAACGCTATGTGGCGCAGAAACTGACCGCGCTGTCCGACGAGCCGGTACGGCCGTTGGGAGCGGAGGCGAATTCCCTGGTGGACGCGGCGCAGCGGGACATCG
>JAILFI010000154.1 GCA_024697655.1 Clostridiales bacterium | reverse complement strand
GTTGCCAAGCGATGCAAAGGCTTGAAGAAGAAATAACCTGAAGGGAAAACAATTTGAGAGGAAACGATAAATGATCGGAACTTTTGTCAATGTAGGAACAATCATCGTAGGAAGCCTGATCGGCGGGCTGTTCAAAAAGATCATGAGCGACCGGGTGAACAAAGCCCTATACGTCGCCATGGGTCTTGCGGCCTTCGGTCTGGGAATCAATGCTGTCGTGCAGAACATGCCGAACAGCAAGTTTCCGGTGCTGTTCATCGCCAGTCTCGCCATCGGCGGCGCCATCGGGACCATCATCGATATCGATGGACGGGTCTCGCGGCTCACTTCCAAGCGAGGAGGTGAAGGCAAGCTGGGTGAGGGCATCGTGACGGGAAGCCTTTTGTTCTGTATCGGGACGCTTTCGATTCTGGGACCGGTGCAAAGCGCCTTGTATCAGGATCACACCTTCCTGTTCACCAACGCGACGCTGGACCTTGTGACCGCAATGGTGCTGGCGTCCACTTACGGAATCGGCATGATGATCGCGGCCGGGATCTTGCTCATCTGGCAGGGCAGCATTTACGGGCTGACCCTGCTGATTGGAAACTTCATCACAGACACCATGATGTGTGAACTCGGCATCGTCGGCGGATTTCTCATCGCCATGTCCGGTCTGGGAATCCTGGAGATCAAAGACTGCAAGACGTTGAACTTCCTGCCGGCACTGCTCATACCGCCGATCTGGTGCGCGATCTACGCCCAGTTCTAACAGGCGCGGCCGGCGCGACGCAGCGGCTGACGCACATAGGAGATTGCTATGACGAACATCGGAATCACAAACTTTCTCATCGCCCATGCGGCCAAGAAGCCGGCATCTTTCCACATGCCGGGCCACAAGGGCGCCAAATTCTACAAAAAACACGGCTACGGCAAGTTCATGAAGAACATTGCCGACCTTGATATAACGGAAATCCCCGGCGCGGACAATCTGTTCCAGACCGAGGGAATCATCGAGCAGACACAGGAAAAATACGCCGCCCTGTATGACGTCGAAAAATCCTACCTGCTCATCAACGGCACGTCCACAGGACTCATCGCATCGATCCTTGCGACCGTCCCGAAGGGCGGCAAGCTGATCATGGCGAGAAACTGTCACAAGTCGGTTTTTAACGCTTTGACTCTCGGCGAGATCACGCCGATCTACGCCTATCCGGATGTCATTTTCGAGTACGGCATTTCAGGCGCCGTATCTCCGGAGGAGATCGACAGGCTTTTGCAGGAGAACCCGGACGCATCATCGGTCATCCTGCCGAGCCCGAACTACTACGGCATCTGCAGTGATATCAAGGAGATCGCCAAGGTCGTGCACAGTCACGGCAAGGTTTTGATCGTGGATCAGGCTCACGGTGCGCACCTGAAATTCTTCAGCAGTTTAGGACTGCGGCGTCCGGTCATCAGCCGTCCCGGCGGCGGCAAGGTCATGGCTGTCGACGTTCGCAAAGGCGCAGAGGCCCAGGCGGAATATTACAGAAACCACGGCACCGGCAGGAGTCTCGGAGAGAAAGGCTGGAAGTGGAGTATGCCGTTGCCGGCGGAGGAGTGCGGCGCGGACATCGTCGTCAACAGCACCCACAAGACGCTGGGATCATTTACGCAGAGCGCCGTGCTGAACGTGACCGCAGATGCTCTCGGCAGAGGAAAGCACCAGATCGCCGAGGTCTATGCGGGATACATCGTCGAAGACACCGAGAGCGAGCACGTGAAGAGCCGCACAAAACCTCGTGTGGATCTCGCGCTTCTCGAAGACCGCCTGCAGGCGATCCAGAGCACGAGCCCGTCGTATCTTCTGATGGGATCGCTGGACGTGAATGCGGACATCATAGACAAGGATGGCCGGAAGCTTTTTGCGGACTGGAAAAAGAACATTACATGGTTCTACCGCAAAGCCGCAACGATTCCGGAACTTCGCGTCATGACCATCGAGGCGGAGGAAAAGTCCGTGGTCGCGGAAGCTGCGGGCAAGTCTTTGGACATGCTGAAAAAGATCCCGGGACTGCGCAACAAGAATTTCGGACAGAACGACGCACCGAGAAGGCAGTCTGGAAGTCTTGACAATACGAAAATCAACATCGACATGAGCGCTTACGGTATCGACGGCAGCCGCCTGGAGCAGCTGCTGAACGAGCGGGGCGTGTTCCCGGAACTGGTCACGGGAAACATCGTCATGTGCATGACCGGTATCGGAAACAGCCGCAAGGATTACAAGCGTCTCTACAAAGCCCTGGCCGAGATCGCCTATACCCACCGCGGCGGGCTGGTCAAGCTGTCTCACGACGACAGGCTTG
>JAILFI010000127.1 GCA_024697655.1 Clostridiales bacterium | reverse complement strand
GGTCGTTGAGCGGTGTGCCCGTGCCGTGCGCGTTGATGTAGTCGATCTCTTCCGGTGCGATGCCCGCATCCTGCAGCGCCATCTTCATGGCTCTTGCCGCGCCGTCGCCGGAGGGTTCGGGTGCGGTGATGTGGTACGCGTCACAGGTCGTGCCGTAGCCCGCGATCTCGCCGAGGATCTTCGCGCCGCGCGCCTTCGCATGCTCCAGTTCTTCCAGTACGAAGAAGCCGGCGCCTTCGCCCATGACGAAGCCGTCTCTTTCCGCGTCGAACGGGGTGGAGCATCTGTTCGGGTCCGTGCGCACCGTGGTAGCGGTCATGTTTTCAAAACCCGCAAAGCAGATCTTGGAGAACGGCGCTTCCGCACCGCCGCCGATCATGACGTCCGCGTAGCCGTGCTTGATCATGCGGTACGCTTCGCCGATGCCATGGGTGCCGGATGCGCAGGCCGTCGCCAGTCCGAGGCAGGATGCCTTCGCCTGGTACTCGATGGCCAGGTTGCCGCCGACCATGTTGATGATGAGCATGGGGACCATCAGCGCGCTGACAAAACGGGTCGTATCCTTGACCGTCGCCTTGACGATCTGGTCTTCCAGCGTCTTCACGCCGCCGATGCCGGACGCCGCGATGATACCGAATCTCTCAGGATCGACGTTCTCGCCGCTGACGATGCCGCTCTGCTCCATCGCTTCTTTTGCAGCGACGTTGGCGTACTGGTTGACGAGGTCGAGACGCTTGGCCGCCCGCTTGTCCGGGTAGACCCAGTCCTTGACCTCCGCGCCCATGTGGCACTTTTCATTGGTCGTATCGAAATGGGTGATCTCCGCGATGCCGCAGGCACCATCTTTGACCCCCTGCCATGTCTCTTCCACGCTGTGCCCGATCGGTGTGACCGCGCCCATGCCGGTGATGACTACTCTTTTCATGTATTTCCTCCTTATGTGAACGGGCTTTCGCCCGCGGTCTGCTGGTTGATGCGCCGGTGATCTGTTAGATGATCAGCCCGCCGTCGACGCCGATGACCTGGCCGGTGATGTAATCGCTCATGTCGGACGCCAGGAACAGCGCGCAGTTCGCGATGTCTGCGGGCTGCCCGAGTCTGCCAAGACCGATGTTCTTTGCAGCAGCTTCCTTCTGCTCATCGGTCAGTGCCGCGGTCATGTCGGTCTCGATGAAGCCCGGCGCAATCGCGTTGACGCGGATATGCCGGCGGCCGAGTTCCTTCGCGGCTGCCTTGGTCATACCGATGACGCCGGCCTTGCTGGCGCTGTAGTTGACCTGGCCCGGATTGCCAGCGACGCCCGAGATGGACGCCATGTTGATGATCGAGCCGTGCCGCTGTTTCATCATGACGCTCCCGGCTGCCTGCAGGAAGTTGAAGCTTCCCTTCAGGTTGATATCGACGACCTGCCCGAAGTCCTCGTCGGACATCTTGAGCAGGAGTTTGTCCTTGGTGATCCCAGCGTTGTTGACCAGGATATCGACGCTGCCGAAGACTTCCTTGCAGCGCGCGACGGCTGCCTTGGCGGTCTCCATGGAAGCGACATCGCCCTTGACTAGCTCGACGCCGGTGCCGTATGCAGCCAGTGCGGCGCGGGTCTCCTCCGCGGCTTCGTCGTTGCTGCGGTAGACGAGCACGACATTCGCGCCTTCTTTGCAGAACGCTTCGGCGATGCCGCGGCCGATGCCGCGGACGCCGCCCGTGATGATGGCGGATTTTCCTTCTAAGATCATGCGAGTGCCTCCTTCAGTGCCGCGATCGCCTGCTCGAGCGATTCCTTATTCTCGACGTTGTGCGCCTTGACTTCTTTTTCGGTCTTGCGGACGAACCCAGACAGTGTCTCACCGGGGCCGACTTCGATGAACATCTCCACGCCGTCGCGGATCATGTGGCGGATGACTTCCACGAAGATGACCGGGCTCTTGACCTGTCTGGCCATGACGTCCGCGAGGTATTCGTTGACGTCCATGCCATCTTCATAGCCGGCCATGATGTCTTCGGCGGTGATGTTGGAATAAACTTTCTTGTGCGGCTTCTCAAAGCCGACTTTTTCGAGTTCCGGACGGAGCTGCTCGGATGCCGGCGCCATCATGGCGCAGTGGAACGCGGTCCCGACGGACAGGCGTTTGCACTTGAGCCGGTAGTCCTTTGCATGTTCGAGGAAATCGTCGAGCGC
>JAILFI010000116.1 GCA_024697655.1 Clostridiales bacterium | reverse complement strand
CCAAACGGGCAGTTCCGGAATCACAAAAAGACCCCGCCGGGAGGCGGGGCCTGTATGGATCGGCGATTCCTAGACAAGCGTGCCCAGGTGCTTCATGGTGCGGATCAGCTGGCTGACGTAACTCATTTCATTGTCGTACCACGCGACGATGCGGACTTCGAAGATGTGGGTGCCGCACTGCTCGGCGAGCGTCTGGGTCGCGTCGAACAGAGAGCCGTAGCTGATGCCGATGACGTCGCTGGAAACGAGTTCTTCCTCTGTGTAGCCGAAGGATTCGCTCTGCGCCGCCTTCATCGCTTCGTTGATGCCCTCGACGCTGACGGTGTCCGTCATGTCTTTCAGGGTCGCGTCCAGGATGGTGATGGAGCCGGACGGCACGGGTACGCGCTGCGCGCTGCCGATGAGTTTGCCGTCGAGTTCCGGGATGACCAGGCCGATCGCCTTCGCGGCGCCGGTGGAGTTCGGGACGATGTTGATCGCGCCGGCTCTCGCGCGGCGGAGGTCGCCCTTCTTGTGCGGTCCGTCGAGGATCATCTGGTCACCGGTGTACGCGTGGATGGTGGTCATGAAGCCGGTGCGGACTTCTCTGTAGTTCGCGAGGACTTTCGCCATGGGGGCGAGGCAGTTGGTGGTGCAGCTCGCGCCGCTGACGATGTTGTCGTCTTTGGTGAGGGTCTCGTGGTTGACGCCGTAGACGATGGTCGGCAGGTCATTGCCGGCCGGGGCGGAGATCAGGACCTTCTTGGCGCCGGCGTCGATATGCGCCTGGGACTTCTCCTTGGATGTGTAGAATCCGGTGCACTCGAGGACGATGTCCACGTCGAGCTCTTTCCAGGGCAGATTCCTGGCGTCGGGCTCTTTGTAGATGGGGATGTCACGGTCGTCGACCTGGATGCTGTCTCCGTCGCTGGTGATCGTGTGGAAATCCGCATAGCGGCCCTGCACGCTGTCATACTTGAGCAGATGTGCCAGCATCTTCGGATCGGTCAGGTCGTTGATCGCGACGATGTCGATATCCTTGTCTTCGTGCATTTTGCGGAAGGCAAGACGGCCGATGCGGCCAAAACCGTTAATAGCAACTCTTGTCATGTTTCCACCTCCATGGTATTGCAGTAATAATTACGTATGTACATTTCAATTGTAACGCAGTTGTGGCATCGCGCTGCCGGCTCAGACGACCATAATGGCCAGTTCCCGGTACTGCTTGCCCGGATCCTTGTCTGTCAGGATCAGCCCGCAGTCCGGGCTGGCGAAAGAGACCGGCCCGACTTTGCCGAACTTCGTGTGGTCGACCAGCACAAAGACGCGCGCGGCGTTTTCGACCGCCGCTGCCTTGACCAGGGACTCGTCGATGTCGTAGGTGGTCAGTCCGTGAGCGGTGTCGATCGCCGTGGCGCCGATGAAGCACTTGGTGAAGTTGTATTTGCGGATGTTTTCCACGGTGTCGTGTCCGACGATGGACTCGGTCGAGGGTTTGACGTGTCCCGCCGTCGTGTAGACCGTCATCCCGCGCACGGCAAGCTGATAAGCGTGCTTGATGCCGTTCGTCACATAGGTCGCCTTGGTGTTCGTGAGAAAGTCGATCATCGCGCCGGTCGTCGTGCCCGCGTCGATGAAGACGAGGTCGCCGTCTTGTACTAACGCGGCGGCGTACGCGGCGATGCGCTGTTTTTCTTCCGGCAGCAGATTGTTCTTGATCGAGACGGCCACGTCGGGGGCAGGCGCGGAGGCGGCCTGCGGGATCGCGACGGCACCGCCGAAAACGCGCCGCAGCCGGCCGGCTTTGTCGAGGGCCGCGATATCGCGGCGGATGGTCGCATCGCTCACGCCGAGTTCCGGCGCCAGATCCTTGACCCGCACCGAAGACTGCTGCTGCAGGGTGTTCATAATAGCTTCAAAGCGTTCATACTGGAGCATGGTTCTTACCGATCGTCTCTGTGTCCGGTTTTCTGCTGTGGGGAGCGGTTCCGTAAAACTGCGGAATCGCCCTGTTTCCTCATTCTGAAAGTAGCACAAAAAACGAACATAGTCAATCTGAAATGAACAAAGTCAAACACTTGCAAACACGCCGCGCCGGTCACCGCCCGGCGCCCGCGGGAAAAGGGAAAGCCCGGAGCAGCAGAAGCTCCGGGCTTTTTCGATCTTCCTGATGCGGGGACTAGTACAGCTGGCCGGGGATGCCGCCGCTGAAAGCCGGCGCGTCTTCGAACGCCGCGCTGACCACGGATTCGTCCGCGATCTTGATGAGCGTCGTGTGGCCGTTGACCTCGAACAGCAGGTCGCGGTAGCCGTTCTCGTCCGGTTCGCGGATCTCGAGCAGGGTGATGGTCAGTTCCTGATCGTCAGAAACTTTGACCTGACAGGTCTCGCCGAGCGACAGGCCGTAGAAGTAGATATCCGAACCCATTCTCGACAGGTCGCCGTCCTGTTTGAGGTCGCGCATGTACTCCTCGAAGACCTGCGGATACATCGCGTAGCCGATGACTTCGCGGCCGGTGCCCGCCAGACCGAAGTACTTTCTCAAGCCGCTCTTGATGTGGTCGAAATCTTCCGGCGGCAGGACGTCGCCGGGACGCACATCGATCGGCGCAGTGTCTTTGAGGACGACTTTGCGGAGTTCTTCGGGGAAGCCGCCCATTGGCTGGCCCATCATGCCCTGGAAGAAGTCCACGACGGGCTGCGGGAAGGCGAGGGACTGTCCCTTCTCGAGGATGTTCTCCGGGGTCAGGCCGTTGCTGACCATGAAGATCGCGAGGCTGGCGACCATACCGGAGGACGGGGTGACTTTGATGATGTCGCCGAGCATCTCGCCGGCGGTCTTGTACATTTCCTTGACGCTGCTGAACTCGTGGCTGAGCAGTCCGGCTGCTTCAGCCTGTTCACGCAGATAATAGTAAAGGTCGCAGGGGATGCCGTACTTGTGGATCTCTTCGTTGACGGCTTCCTGACTGGTCTCGAAATCTTTGTAGACCGGGCGTACGTCCGCCCAGTAATCGCTGATCACCTGCATGCCGTCCACGTCGATGCCGGTGTCGCGCGGGGTGTTGCGCAGGGCGGCGACGATGGTGTTGAGGGCCGGGTCGGAGACCTGTCCCGCCATGCTGTTGATCGCCAGATCCAGGATATCCACGCCGGCGGTGGCCGCGATCAGGGCAGTGGCGACGCCGTTGCCGCTGATGTCGTGGGTGTGGAGGTGGATCGGGGTGTTAAGCTCGCTCTTCAGCGCCGAGATGAGCGTGGAGGCCGCCATCGGGTTCAGGACGCCCGCCATGTCTTCGATGCCGATGATATGGGCGCCGAGCGATTCCAGCTGCTTGGCCAGATCGATGTAGTACTGCAGGGTATACTTGCAGCCGGGGTCGAGGATGTCGCCGGAGTAGCAGATGGATGCTTCCGCGATCTTGTTCTGCTTTCTGACTTCGTCGATGGCGACTTCCATGCCGGGCACCCAGTTCATGCTGTCGAAGATGCGGAACACGTCGATGCCGCCTTCCGCCGACTGCTTGATCAGCTCGCGGACCGCGTTGTCCGGCGCATACTTATACCCCAGCGCGTTGCTGCCGCGCATGAGCATCTGCAGCATGATGTTCGGGATCTTTTTGCGCAGGGCGTCGAGGCGTTTCCACGGGTCCTCGGTGAGCTTTCTGTATGCGGTGCCGAAAGTGCTGCCGCCCCACATCTCGACGGAGAACAGATCCTTGCCGTAGGTGGCGACCGCCGGGGCGATCTTGGTCATGTCGACGGTACGCATCATGCCGGCCATCAAGGTCTGCTGGGCGCTGCGCATGGTGGTGTCGGTGATGAGCAGCTTTTGCTGGTCGAGGATCCACTGCTTGACGTAGTCCGGGCCGTGCTCGTTAAGCATCTGCTTGGTGCCGGAGAGCTTGTCGAGCTCTTCCTGCGGGATGCGCGGGAAGGCGGGGACGTTGAACTGGGGCTTGACACCCTTGTTGTGGTTGATGGTGATGTCGCCGATGTGCTTGAGGACCATGCGCTCGGCATCGCTGCCCGGGTCGTTCTTGACGAGTTCGGGGTGCTTTTCGATGAAGCCGGTGTCGCAGACGCCGTCCTTGAAGTTCGGGTGGTGCAGAACGTTGAGCAGGAAACCGACGTTGGTCTTGACGCCCGCGATCTGGGTCTCTCTCAGCGCGCGGATCGCTTTGCGGCGTGCCGCGTCGAAGGTCAGGCCGTAGGAACTGACTTTAACGAGCAGGCTGTCGTAGTACGGGGTGATCTCACTGCCGGTGAAGCCGTTGCCGCCGTCCAGGCGGATGCCGAAACCGCCCGCGCTTCTGTACAGGCTCAGTTTGCCGGTATCCGGGAAGAAGTTGTTCGCCGGATCCTCGGTGGTGATGCGGCACTGGATGGCGTAGCCTCTTCTTGTGATCGCTTCCTGTGAGGGGATGCCGACTTCTTCGCTGTCGAGGGCATAGCCTTCCGCGACGAGGATCTGCGACTGGACGAGGTCGATGCCGGTGATCAGTTCGCTGACGGTGTGCTCGACCTGGATGCGCGGATTCATCTCGATGAAGTAGTGCTCGCCAGACTGGTCCACGAGGAATTCGACGGTGCCGGCGCTGCGGTAGTTGACCGCCCTGGCGATCTTGATCGCGTCCGCGCAGATGGCTTCCCGCTGTTCTTCTGTAAGTTTGAGGGACGGCGTGAACTCGATGACCTTCTGATGGCGGCGCTGGATGGAGCAGTCGCGTTCGAACAGGTGGACGATGTTGCCGTATTTGTCGCCGAGGAGCTGCACTTCGATATGCTTCGGGTTCTCGATATACTTTTCGATGAACATCGTGTCGTTGCCGAACGCCTTGCCCGCTTCGCTCTTGGCGCGCTTGTATTCGTCGATCAGTTTGCCTTCCTCGCGGACGACGCGCATGCCGCGTCCGCCGCCGCCGGCTGCTGCTTTCAGCATGACGGGGTAGCCGATCTGAGCCGCGATCTTTAGCGCTTCCTCTTCCGACTCGATGGCTTTCTCAACGCCGGGGATGGTCGGGACATTGACGGACTCCGCGACGATCTTGGACTGGATCTTGTCGCCGAGGCTGTTCATCATGTCGCCGGTGGGCCCGATGAACTCGATGCCGTTCGCGGCGCACATGTCCGCGAAATCCGCATTCTCCGCCAGGAACCCGTAGCCCGGGTGGATGGCGTCGACGCCTTTGGCTTTGGCCAGCTTGATGATCTCTTCCATATCGAGGTACGCGCCGACCGGGGTCTTGCCCTTGCCGATCAGGTACGCTTCATCCGCCTTGACGCGGAAGAGCGATTCCTTGTCCTGCTCGGAATAGATCGCCACGGTGCGGATCCCCAGTTCCTTGCAGGCACGGAACACGCGGATCGCGATCTCGCCGCGGTTTGCTACCAGGACGCGTTTGAATCTCTGAATGTCTGCCATGATACACTCCTTCTTTCTCAAAAAAGATGCATTTTTCTGCACTATAATTATTTTACCACGAATCTGTGGTCTTGTTATTATAATAATTGGCGGAAAGCGCATCACACTTCCCGCCAGAAGGTTTTATCTTAAGATTCGCGATTGCCAAAGCGGGAAGATCAGAGGGCCGCTTCCCGCGCTTTGCGTTTTTCCTCGAGGCGCTCTGCCCACAGTTCATCTGCCTTGGCCTGCCACTTCTCCGCATAAGGCTTCGTTTTGTCAGTCAGATGTTCCGCGCTTTCCGGGGACTCAAGATCCGTCGAAGCGGCGCCGCTCTGTGCGACCATCCGGGGCAGGAAGTCCGGGTTTTCGAGCATGGGACAGGGCTGCATCATATTGTCGTTAAAGGGCATGTTGTCGTGGTACTGCATGAAGAGTGGCCCCTGCAGGCATTCGAGCAGGCTCTTTTCACGGATGTTGGAGTCCGAATAGTGAATGAACGCGCACGGATCCACATCGCCGTTGGCATTGATGTGCAGATACCGCCTGCCGCCTGCAATGCAGCCGTGCACATACTCGGCGTCATTCTGGAAATCCATGACAAAGAGCGGTTTTGTCCGCCGGTATTCCCGGATGCGGCGGTAGACGAGTTCGCGCTGCTCGGGCGTGGGCAGAAGTTCTGGTGCCGCGTCGTTGCCGACGGGCATGTAGTGGAAGTACCAGATGAAGTAGGCACCCATCTCGATCAGCTTGTCATAGAATGCCTCCGAGGTGATCGAGTCGTAGTTGACGCTGGTGTAGCAGGATGAGATCCCGTAGGGCAGTTTGCGCTCGTGCAGGATCTGCATGGCGTGCACGACTTTCTGGTAGACACCGTCGCCGCGGCGGGAGTCGGTCGCTTCCTCAAAGCCCTCCAGCGAGATGGCGGGGATGAAGTTTTTGACGCGCAGCATCTCATCCGCGAAGGCCTCATCGATGAGGGTGCCGTTTGTGAAAGAAGAAAAAACGCAGTCGTTGTGCTTTTCGCAGAGCGCGATGATGTCATCCTTGCGCACGAGGGGCTCGCCGCCGGTATACAGATACATATACACCCCGAGTTCCTTTCCCTGTGTGATGATGCTGTCCAGTTCATCAAAACTCAGGTTGAGCTTGTTGCCGTACTCCGCAGCCCAGCAGCCGGTGCAGTGCAGGTTGCAGGCGCTGGTGGGATCCAGCAGGATCGCCCAGGGAATATTGCAGTTGTACTTCTCCCGCAGTTCCTGCTGGATGGGCCAGCCGACAAGATTGGCATTGATAAAAAAGTTCTCCGAGATCTTGGTCATAACGCTCACATCGATGTCATTGAACATGTGCAGGATGTAGGCGTGGTATGGATGGTTTTCATCTTCTATGATGCGCCTGATCAGTGCCCGCTGTGCCGGGAAGGAGCCTTTTGCAAAACTGTCGCCCCAGTCCATCAGTTTCCTGAGGTTCGTCTCCGGATCCTTGTATACATATTTAAAGGTCTGCTCAATGCCGAATTTCTTCATACTGTTGGTCAGATTCATTGCTGGTTGCCTCCTGACTTGGTGATCACTGTGTGCGTGAGCTGTGCGAACGCACCGAAATAGGATTTATTATCTTTAATTCCAACATAAAAAAGCCTGCGAAAATACAGGCAAAGAGAGGGCAGTGTCTGAATGGCGGCAGGCTCAGCGGGCGCTTTTCGCTTTCTCTTCCAGCTCTTTCAGTTCGAGTTCAAGGTGTCTTTGGAGCAGTTCACAGATTCGGTGCACATCCTGCCGGGCGAGCGGGTCAAGCCCCTGCTGGAGCCAGTCCATGGTCATACCGAAAAGGACGCTGCGCTGATAGTTCTGCAGGAAGGCACGGTCATCCGGCAGGATCGTCCGGTCTTTGAGGATCGCGTTCAGGAATTGCCCTACAACATGTTGTGAAATGCGCCACATTGACAGTTCAAACCGCTCCCGGTTGGTGGAATGATAGATCTTCAGTGCCGCTTGGCGGTGTTCCAGCGTGCGGGAGATGACCGCATTGAGGGTGTCTTCGACAGTGTTGAGAGACAGCGATTC
>JAILFI010000058.1 GCA_024697655.1 Clostridiales bacterium | reverse complement strand
GACATCGCAATAGAAGGATATGACGGAGAGGGCGTTGTGATCTACGACGAGGACACCCTCCGTGCCAGAGCGGATTATCCGCGCGGCAACGAGAAAGCCGAGCAGTTCATGCAGACGGTCTCCTATACTGTCGAACCGTCTTCCGGCCTTTCCAACGGGGATACCGTCACGGTACGGGCGATCGTGTCGGAAGAGACCGCCAAGTCTCTTCATATCAATGTCAGCGGGCAGGAAAAGAAATTCGAAGTCAGCGGGCTCGAGGAGAAGACCAAGTTCGACTGGGATCCGCTGAACCTGTTCGACGATGACAAGGATACGGATAAGAAGGACGAGGCAGCAGACACGCTGATCCCGGAGATCGACAAGCGGTACTACACGGACAGGGATGTCCAGGGCAAGACAAAGGATCAGATCCAGGCGATGCTCAACGAACTGTATGCGCGGCACGGTTATATTTTCAAAGATGAAACGCTCAAGAGCCAGTACGAGAAGCAGAGCTGGTACAAGGGTACGGAGAGCGATATGGCAAAGGTCGAGCAGAGCTTCAATACCTATGAGAAAAAGAATCTGGAGTATCTGACCGACGTCCGCAGCAAACTGTAACAGGAAAGGAAGAAGGATATGGCGCTTTGGGGCGGCAGATTTGAAAAAGAGATGGATCAGATCGTCAAGGAGTTCAACGCTTCGATCGGATTTGACCAACGCATGTATAAAGAGGATATCCGCGGCAGCATCGCGCATGTGACCATGCTGGCCGCCTGCGGGATCGTGACGGCAAAGGAGCGCGATCAGATCATCGCGGGCCTGCAGACGATCGAAGCCGGGATCGACAACGGCGAGATCGTGTTCAGTGTGGAGGATGAAGACATCCACATGGGGATCGAGAGCCGGCTCATCGAGCAGATCGGGGAGGTCGGTAAAAAGCTCCACACCGCGAGGAGCCGCAACGACCAGTGCCAGATCGACGGCCGGCTGTATCTGAAGAAGGAGATCCGAGAGATCCTCGCGCGGCTGCTGTTCCTGGAGGAAGTGATCCTGCAGAAAGCGGAAGCGTACGCAGAGGATATCACCGTGGGCTTTACCCACATCCAGCACGCGCAGCCCATCACGGTCGGGTTTGTCTTCATGGCGTATTTCCAGATGTTCCGCCGGGACGCGGAGCGTCTGCTCGATGCGTACCGGAGAATGGATCTGTCCCCGCTCGGTGCATGCGCGCTGGCGGGAACGACGCTGCCGATCGACCGTCATCAGACGGCGGATCTGCTCGGCTTTGCGGGACCGACCGAGAACGCGATGGACAGCGTCAGCGACCGCGATTACGCGCTCGAGTTCCTGTCCTGCGCTTCGATCGGGATGATGCACATCTCGCGCTGGGCGGAGGAATTCGCATGGTGGAACAGCTCCGAGTTTTCCTACATCGCGATCGACGACAGCTTCTGTACAGGCAGCAGCATCATGCCGCAGAAGAAGAATCCGGATATGGCAGAACTCCTGCGGGGCAAGACCGGCAGAGTGTACGGAGACCTGCTCCAGCTCCTGACGGTGATGAAGGGGACGCCGCTCGCTTACAACAAGGACTTCCAGGAGGACAAGGAGGGCATGTTCGACGCGGCGGATACCTGGAAAGCGTCGGTCGAGATCTTCGCGCGGATGATCGAGAAGACGGAATTCCGCCTCGATAAGATCGCGGAGCAGCTCGGTAAGGGCTTTCTCAACGCGACCGACGTGGCGGAGCACCTGGCGGTCAGCGGGATCCCGTTCCGCGAAGCGCACAACATCGTCGGCCGTATGGTCAAAGCGTGCGAGCAGAAGGGATGTCAGCTGGAAGATCTGACGGATGAAGACCTCAAGAGCATCGATGCGCGGATCAGCACCGCGATGCTGGGCGATATTTCGATGAAGGCCTGCGTCAACGCAAGGAAGTCCTTCGGCGGCACAGCGCCTGACGAGGTGCGCCGGCAGGCCGCGAACGGACAGCTGTGGCTTGGCGCGGCGCGTAAAAAAGTACAGCAGTTACTGTAACAGATACGGATAAGAGAGAAGGAGGGAAGACGATGGCAAGAGTCATTGCAACAGAAAAAGCACCTGCGGCGGTCGGAGCGTACTCCCAGGCGATCGCAACAGGGAAACTGGTATTTACATCCGGCCAGCTCGGGCTTGACCCTGCGACCGGAGAACTGCGCGAAGGGGTGGAAGCCCAGGCCAGACAGGCGATGGACAATCTCGGCGCGGTCCTTGCGGAAGCCGGTGCCGGCTATGAAACGGTCGTCAAGACGGTGATCTATCTGGCGGACATCGCGGATTTCGCTGCGGTCAACGAGATCTACGCCGGGTATTTCGAACAGGATCCGCCGGCGCGCTCGTGCTTCCAGGTGGCGGCGCTCCCCAAAGGCGGCCTGCTTGAAATTGAATGCGTGGCGGAGATCAAATAATAACTGGATATAAGCGCTTCCAGATAGTATAATGAAATTTGCCTGTGCACGGCGGTCCGGTAAAGGAGCGCGGCGCTGTCCTGCGGGCAGCGCGCAGGCACAAATCAGTAAACAACCAGCAGAAAGGAAACAGAACACACATGGCACAGGACGTGAAAGTCAGGGAACTGTTCCGCCAGAGCGAAGCCTTCAAAGAGAAGGAAGTCGTCGTGCAGGGATGGATCCGCAACAACCGCGGCAACAACAAATTCGGCTTTATTGAGCTGAATGACGGGACCTTCTTCAAACCGGTCCAGATCGTGCTCGAAGCGGAAACGCTCGGCAACTATCAGGAGATCACCAAGGCACCGATCGCAACGGCGCTGAAAGTCACCGGCGATTTTGTCCTGACCCCCGATGCGCCGCAGCCCTTCGAGATCAAGGCGAAGGAAGTCGAGATCGTTGCGACATCCAGTTCCGACTACCCGCTGCAGAACAAGCGCCACAGCATGGAGTTCCTGCGCGAGATCGCGCATCTGCGCCCCCGCAGCAACACGTTCAGCGCAGTGTTCCGTGTCCGTTCTCTGGTCGCGCATGCGATCCACTGCTTCTTCCAGGACCGCGGTTTCGTGTACGTCCACACGCCGCTGATCACAGGCAGCGACGCGGAAGGCGCCGGCGAGATGTTCCAGGTCACAACGCTGGATCTGGACAATCTGCCCCGGACGGAGGATGGTAAGATCGACTACAGCCAGGACTTCTTCGGCAAGCTCACCAATCTGACCGTCAGCGGCCAGCTGGAAGGCGAGATCTTTGCCCTGGCGTTCCACGATATCTACACGTTCGGACCGACGTTCCGCGCGGAGAACTCCTTCACGCCGCGTCACGCATCCGAGTTCTGGATGATCGAGCCGGAGATGGCATTCTGCGATCTGGAAGGCAACATGCAGGTCGCGGAAGCGATGATCAAATACATCATCAACTACGTGCTCGAGAATGCGCCGGAAGAAATGGAATTCTTCAACAAATTCATCGACAAGGGCCTGCTCGACCGCCTGCACAGCATCGTGGCGGCGGATTTCGGCCGCGTCACCTACACCGAGGCGATCGATATCCTCAAGAAGTCCGGCAAGAAGTTTGACTACCCGGTCGAATGGGGCATCGACCTGCAGACGGAGCATGAGCGTTTCCTCACCGAGGAAGTCTTCAAAAAGCCGATCTTCGTCACGGATTACCCGAAAGACATCAAGGCGTTTTACATGCGCCTGAACGATGACAACAAGACCGTCGCGGCGTGCGATCTGCTCGTGCCGGGCGTCGGCGAGATCATCGGCGGCAGCCAGAGAGAGGAGCGCTACGATGTGCTCGCCTCCCGCATGAAGGAGATGGGCATGGATCCGGAAGGCGAGGCGTACTGGTGGTACATGGACCTCAGAAAGTACGGCGGCGTTTATCACTCCGGCTACGGTCTCGGATTCGAGCGTATCATCATGTACATCACCGGCATGAAGAATATCCGCGACGTCCTGCCGTTCCCACGCACCCCGAAGACGGCGGAGTTCTAAATCCGTTGCGGTCACTGAAACAGAATGATATAATAGCGCATATCGCAGTTTTATATTTAGGAGGATATTTACATGAAAGGCTATACCAGCGACACGATCAGAAACGTTGCACTGCTCGGACACGGCAGTTCCGGTAAGACCACCTTCCTTGAGGCCGCGCTCCTGGCGACGGGCGTCGTCAGCAGACTGGGCCGCGTTGAAGACGGCAATACCGTCTCCGACTGGGACAAGATGGAGATCGAAAAAGGCTATTCCATCAACACATCCGTGGTTCCTGTGGAGTACAACAAGACCAAGATCAATTTCGTCGACGCGCCGGGATTCTTCGATTTCGTCGGTGAAGTCGAGTCGGCGGTAAGAGCGGTCGAAGCGGCGCTGATCGTCGTGGACGCTTCCTCCGGTATCGAAGTCGGTACCGAGAAGGCGTGGAATGTCTGTAAGAAGAACGACCTTCCGAGGCTTTTCCTGATCAATAAGATCGACAAGGACAATGTCGATGTCGACGGTGTCATCGAAGCGCTGAAAGACAAGTTCGGCACTGCGGTCGTCACCATGGATGACAAGGACGCGCTCAGCGAAGCCATCGCGGAGACCGACGAAGAGCTGATGGAGAAGTACTTCGAAGGCGAAGAATTCACCGAAGAAGAATTCGCAAGAGGTCTTTCCAACGGTATTCTCAGCGGCGACGTCGCACCGGTCCTGACCTGCTCCGCGCTGAAGGGCGACAACATCGAAGCGGTCCTGAAGGAACTGGTCGACCTCGTTCCCAAGCCCGCTGCGATGCCGGCTTACCCCGCAAAGAACGCGAATGACGAAGACGTCGAAGTCAAGTGCGACCCGAACGGTAGCTTCAAGGGTCTGGTCTTCAAGACACTGGCCGACCAGCAGCTGGGTAAGATCTCCTATGTGAAAGTCATCTCCGGTGTCCTCAAAGCCGGCGAACTGTACAACGCGAACGCTGAGAAGCCCGAAAAGGCCGGCAGCCTGCTGTTCATGCGCGGCAAGAACAGAGTCGATGCCGATCAGGGCGTAGCCGGCGATATCGTCGCGATCACAAAACTCCAGAACACCAAGACAGGCGACACGCTCTGCACCAAGGCAGATGCGGCATGCTTCCCGCCGATCGATTTCCCGAAGCCCACGTTCTACATCGCTGTCGAAGCGGCGAAGAAGGGCGACGAAGAGAAGATGGGGACCGGTCTTGCCAGACTGATGGAAGAAGATCCGTCCTTCGTCCTCGAGAGAAACGTCGAGACGCACCAGTCTCTGCTCGGCGGACAGGGCGAACAGCAGCTGTCCATCATCACCGCGAAGCTGAAGGAACGTTTTGGCGTCGACGTCGAGAGAGTCGAGCAGAAGATCGCGTACAGAGAGACCATCAAGGGCACATCCGATGTCCAGGGCAAGCATAAGAAGCAGACGGGCGGTGCCGGTCAGTACGGCGATGTCCATATCCGCTTCGCTCCGTCCGATCAGGAGTTCGAGTTCAAAGAATCGCTCTTCGGCGGCAGTGTCCCGAAGAACTATGTCCCGGCCGTCGAAAAAGGCCTGCGCGAGTCCATGGAGAAGGGCCCGCTCGCAGGATGCAAGGTCGTCGGCGTCAGCGCGGATCTGTATGACGGTTCCTATCACCCGGTCGACTCCAACGAAATGGCGTTCAAGATCGCGGCTTCCCTGGCCTTCAAGAAGGGCATCGTTGAGGCGAAGCCCTGCCTGCTCGAGCCGGTCATGCATCTGGACATCATCGTTCCGGAAGAGTACATGGGCGACATCATGGGCGATATGAATAAGAGAAGAGGCCGGATCCTCGGCAGCGAGCCGATGGCGGGCGGTCTGACCAAGATCCTGGCGGAAGCGCCGCAGTCCGAACTGTTCGACTACGCGGTGAAAGTCCGGTCCATGACGCAGGCCCGCGGCACCTTCGAAATGACCTTCGAACGGTACGATCAGGTACCGGGCAACCTGGCAGACGCGATCATCAAAGCGCATCAGGCGGAAGAAGCGAACAAGTAGTCACCATCGGGGCTGTGCCGGAAAAGGCGCAGCCCCTTTACGATCTGCAGATCCTGCAGACGGCATGAGGAACTGATGCAGCGGAAGACCTACCGCGCCAATTCGAAACGCAATCCGTGGCGCAACACATGGAAGGATAAGACGAAAAAGAAGATCAACGTACATCGTCTGGTCTCTCTTGTGCTGCTCCTTTCCATCCCTCTCTTCTGCATCGGCATCGCTTCCGGCGTGCTGACGCGGTCGGCGGATGTCTATCAGTACAACCTGAAATCGACCCAGGCGGTCCAGAACGGCGGCCGTCTTGTCAGCGAGGATGAACTGATCACACTGCTCGGCGACTTCATGAACGGTAAGACGGATACGTTCGCGCTGCTCGAAGAAGTGGAGTATGAGCCGGAGAATGTCTTTACACCGCAGGATGAAAAAGTGATGACCCAGTACCGGCATGTCTGCCGCAGAGCGCTGGCAGCGGGGATCGGCGGGGCGGTGCTGACGGCGGTCATCTACGGGCTTCTGGTCTTCTGGAAGGAGAAAGACCTTCTGCGGTGGATCATGGGGCTTGCCGGCATCAGTCTGTTCTTCTTCGGCGGACTCCATGTACTGGCGCTCGTCTACGGTCCTGCCCGTCAGTTCGCGTACGGCAGTCAGATCGACATGGTCCTTCCGGAGAAAGATTACCTTGCGCAGCTGGTGGATCAGAGCTTTGCGGTGCAGCTCGCGGTCATGACCTGCATCGCCGCAGTGATCTTCTATCTGCTCATGATCTATCTGACATACCGGCTGGCAGGCAAACGCAATGTTTTCAAACGCTCTGTATGGGCAGAGCCGGCAAAACGGTGAAGAAAGGAAGATAAAGATGGTATATGTACATCTCGCAGAAGGATTTGAAGAGATCGAAGCACTGACCGTAGTGGATCTGCTGCGGCGCGCGGAGATCGATGTGCAGACGGTCTCGGTCGGAGAGAGCAAAATGGTGACCGGCGCGCACGGGATCACCGTGCAGGCGGATATCCTGCAGGAAGAGGCGGATTATTCGGTCTCCGAGATGCTGGTCCTCCCGGGCGGCATGCCCGGCACGACCAACCTGATGCAGAATGAAATGCTCGGCCGTGAGATCCAGAACTACGTCCAGATCGGGCGCTGGGTCGCGGCGATCTGCGCGGCGCCGATGGTCCTCGGCAAGCTTGGTGTCCTTGAAGGAAGACAGGCGACGATCTATCCGGGCATGGAAGTGCATCTCATCGGAGCGACTCCCATCCATGAACAGAAAGTCGTTAAGGACGGCAGGATCATCACCTCGAAAGGTCCCGGGACCGCGATGGACTTCGCGCTGGAACTGGTCGAGGCGATGAAAGGAAAGTCCGCGGCGGATGAATTGAGAGGAGATTTGGTTTTTGCTTGACTATACGGATTTGACGGGAAAGATCGCCCGCGGCGAATGGCACTTTGATCTGGCGCACGGCGATTACCATAACCATACATACTATTCGGACGGTCTGTATTCCCCCGATGCTGTTGTAAAGCGCGCCGTTTCGCTCGGTCTGTCGGAGATCGCCATCACGGATCACGACGGGCTCCGGGGGATCCGGGAAGCGCAGCAGAGCGGTAAGGAGCAGGGGATCGCGATCGTCCCCGGCGTTGAACTGTCCACAAGAATGGAAAACAACGTCGGTCTGCACATTCTTGGGTACGGGATCGACATCGATAATCCCGCTCTTAACGAGCGGCTGCAGCAGATCCTCGACGCCCGCACGGACAGGAACCGCCGGCTGATCGCCGCGCTGCAGGCGGAGGGGTTTGACATCGCGATGGAAGAGATCTACGACCGGCCTGAGCAGACCTACATCGGCAAGCCGAATATCGCCCGCGTTCTGATCCGCAAAGGATACGCGCCGGATATGGAGACGGTCTTCCGCGATATCCTTGGCATGCCTTCGATCAAAGCGGTCAAAAAGGAACGTCTTGATCCTGCGGAGGGGATCCGCCTGATCCTGGCGGCCGGCGGCATAGCCGTCTGGGCGCATCCCGGCAAGACCAAGAAGATCGGGGAGAAGGGCAGCGAGGAGTTCTACGCGAATGTGGAGAAGATCCTCGGGCACCTTGAAGCGGCAGGACTGGCCGGCATGGAATGCTACTATCCGAAGCACGATCAGGCAATGACGGAGCGATTCCTTGCGATCGCTGCCGCGCACGATCTGCTGGTCACAAAGGGATCGGATTTCCACGGTGATTGAGAACGCTCGGACCGCGGAGACGGACCGGCATTGCACAGAACGGAAAGAGGCGCTTTCTGTTGAAAGGGGGGCGCCTTTTAGATATAATAAAATGTCAGAGAATGTGCCTGTGCGCAGGTGCTGTGAGTGAGAAGAAAGAGGAGAACGGATCGCTCTGCCGGCGAGGCGGAGCGGATTGATACAGGAGCAAACCATGAAGATCTACAACACATTGACCAGAAAGAAAGAAGAATTCGTCCCGCAGCAGGAAGGCGTCGTCAACATGTACGTCTGCGGCCCGACGGTCTATAACTATTTCCACATCGGCAATGCGCGTCCCTTCGTCGTCTTCGATACGATGCGCAAGTACCTCGAGTACCGCGGCGAAAAAGTCAACTTCGTCCAGAACTTCACCGATGTGGATGACAAGATTATCAATAAGGCGAGAGAAGAAGGTGTGACCGCGCCGGAGATCAGCGAGAAGTACATCGAAGAGTATTTCAAGGATGCCAAGGCGCTCAATGTGACGCCGGCGACCGTCCATCCGAAAGTCTCCGAGACCATTCCGGATATCATTGCGTTCGTGCAGGACCTGATCGATAAAGGCTACGCCTACGTCGTGGACGGAGACGTCTACTACAGCACCCGCAAATTTGCGGACTACGGCAAACTCTCCAAGCAGAATATCGACGATCTCGAGGCAGGCGCCCGCATCGCGATCGAAGAGAAAAAGAAGGATCCGCTCGACTTCGCGCTCTGGAAGGCGCGCAAGGAAGAGGATGAGATCGCGTGGGGGTCCCCCTGGGGCATGGGCCGTCCCGGCTGGCACATCGAGTGCTCCACGATGTCGAGAAAGTTCCTCGGCGAAACGCTCGATCTGCACGCCGGCGGGCAGGATCTGATCTTCCCGCATCATGAGAACGAGATCGCCCAGTCCGAGGCGCACAACGGCAAACCGTTCGCGAACTACTGGATGCACAACGGCTACATCACGATCGATAACGAGAAGATGAGCAAGTCCAAGGGCAACTTCTTCACGGTCCGCGACATCCTGCAGCAGTACAGCGGCGAAGTGATCCGTTTCTTCCTGCTCTCCGGTCAGTACCGCAGCCCGATCAACTTCAGCGCGGATCTGATGGAGCAGGCGAAGAACGGGCTGGCGCGCATGCAGAACGCCAAGGACAATCTGAAGTTCCTCGCGGAGAACGGCAGAGATGAGATGACGGAAGCCGAAAAAGCTTCCATGGACGGATTTGACCAGTACAGACAGAAGTTCATCGACGCGATGGATGATGACCTCAACACAGCGGACGGCATCTCGGCGGTCTTTGAACTCATCAGCGACATCAACGTAGCATCCAAAGACGGGGCGAGCAAGGAATATGCGAAAGCGGCGCTCGGCATCCTGACCGAACTGACCGCTGTCCTCGGTCTGCTGCAGCAGGAGGAGGACGACAGCATCGACGACGAGATCCAGAAGCTTGTCGATGAACGGCAGGAAGCCAGAAAGAACAAGAACTTCGCCAGAGCGGACGAGATCCGCGACATGCTGAAAGAGCGCGGCATCATCCTCAAGGATACACCGCAGGGCGTGCAGATCATCAAGGAATGACCGCAGAGATATGACAGACAAAGAGAAACTGTATCACTCCAATACGACCAATCTGGCCTACATCGGCGACGCAGTCTTTGAGGTCTATGTGCGGGAGCGGCTGCTTAGCGGTCCGTTCGCGACGACAAAGACGCTCCAGCGGGAGGCTGTCCGGTATGTCAGCGCAGCGGCACAGGCGAAGGCGCTCCGGAAGATGTTCGACACCCTCACGGAGGAGGAACAGCGGCTCGTCAAGCGGGCACGCAACCACCGCAGTGCGACGAAGCCGAAGAATGCGAGCCCGGTCGATTACAAGTTGGCAACGGCATTCGAGGCGCTGCTGGGGTATCTGCACCTCGCCGGGGAAGAAGAGCGATTCCTCGAATTGGCGGAGGCAGCCTGGACGATCCTGTCCGAAAAGGAGTAAGCGGCCGGCGCACAGCCGGAGAGGGCGGATAAAGAAAAATGAGCAACGAGAAAAAGAAAAAGAAAAGGTGGTCCTACAACAGAGGGCGGGATGCTTTCGTCGACTATGTGGTCACCAACCGGGACTACACCCGCGAGAACATGGAGCGGCAGAAAGAGATGCCCAAGGAATGGCGCAAGTCGGAGATCATCATGGTGGTGGTCATCGCGCTGGCGCTCGTCGGGTGCCTCGTCCGTTATGTGATCCTGAAATAAAAAGGAGTAAATGCAATGAGTTATGCAGACAAACTGTTCGTGGATATGTGTACGGACATCATCGAAAACGGCTATTCTTCCGAAGGGCAGAAGGTCCGCCCGGTATGGCCGGACGGGACGCCTGCGCACACGATCAAGAAGTTCGGCGTGGTCAACCGCTACGATCTGTCCAAAGAGTTCCCGGCGCTGACGCTGCGCCCGACCGCGATCAAGTCAGCCGTGGACGAGATGCTCTGGATCTGGCAGAAGAAGTCCAATAATATCAAGGATCTGCACAGCCACATCTGGGACGAATGGGCGGATGAGAACGGTACGATCGGCAAGGCGTACGGTTATCAGATGAGCCTGAAGTACCGGTTTGCGCAGGGGGAGATGGACCAGGTCGACAACGTCATCTGGCAGCTCAAGAATCAGCCGTATTCCCGGCGGATCCTGACGAATATCTTTAACTTTAACGATTTGATGGAGATGGGGCTGGAACCGTGCGCGTACAGCGTGACCTTCAATGTGACCGGCGACCGCCTCAACGCGATCCTGCATCAGCGTTCGCAGGATATCCTGGCGGCGAACAACTGGAATGTCGTTCAGTATTCTGTGCTGGTGATGATGCTGGCGCAGGTAACGGGATTCAAACCCGGCGAACTGGTGCATGTCATCGCGGATGCGCACATCTATGACCGGCATGTGCCGATCATTAAGGAGATGATCGAGCGCCCGCAGTACCCGGCACCGACATTCCGGCTCAACCCGGATATCAAAGACTTCTATGACTTCACGCTCGATGATATCATCGTTGAGAACTATCAGAAAAACCCGCAGATCAAGGATATCCCGATCGCGATCTAGGAGGTCATTATGTTCGAAGCCATCGTCGCTGCCGACCGCAACTGGGGCATCGGCAAAGGCAACCGGTTGCTTTGCCATCTGCCCGGCGATCTGCGGTACTTTAAAGAAAAAACCATCGGCAAACGGATCCTGATCGGCCGGAAAACGCTGGATTCGTTTCCCGGCGGCCGGCCGCTTCCCGGACGGGAAAACATCGTCCTGTCCCGGGATCCTTCGTTTGCCCGCGAGGGCTGCACCCTCTGCCGCAGCATCGAAGAAGCGAGGCAGCTCACCGGCGATGTGATCGTCTGCGGCGGCGAGAGCGTGTACCGCGCGATGCTGCCCTGGGTCGATACCGTTTACGTGACGAAGATCGACGAAGCGTTCGACGCCGACCGGTACTTCCCGGACCTGGACGCGGACCCGGCATTCGAGATCGACTGGCAGGCGGAGGAGAGCTGCGAGGAGAACGGGATCCGGTACCGGTTTGTCAGATATAAGAGAGTGAACAGCAATGGCGAAGACAAAGACTGCAAGGCCGAAGACTGCAAAGCCGAAGACGGCGCCCCGCAGGATGCGGAATAGCAAAGCAGAAGAAAGAGAACCAAGCGGCGTTCCGGCTGCTCTTCCGGAAGGGATGATCGCCGGACGCAACGCGGTTTTCGAGGCATTGAAGAGCGGCCGCGAGATCGACCGTCTTTTTGTGCAGGATAATGCGGAGGGGTCGATCGGCAGGATCCTCGCACTGGCCAGGGAGCGCGGCATCACCTGCACCCGTGTTTCACGGGCGGCGCTCGACCGGATGGCGAACGGCGCGGTGCATCAGGGCACTGTCGCACAGGCTGCGGCGCACGCCTATGCATCCGTGGAGGAGATCCTGCAGGCGGCGGCAGCGCGCGGAGAAGATCCGCTGCTCGTCGTGCTGGACGGGCTGGAGGATCCGCACAATCTGGGCGCGATCATGCGCAGCGCGGAATGCGCAGGCGCACACGGGATCGTGATCCCGAAGCGCGGCAGCGCCGGGTTGACGGAGACGGTCGCGAAAGCGTCCGCGGGGGCGATCGAGTATATGCCGGTCGCGCGCGTTGCCAATCTGGTGCGGACGATGGAGGATCTCAAAGAGCGCGGCATCTGGATCGCCGCGTGCGACATGGGCGATTCCCTGTATTACGAAGCCGATCTGACGGGACCGCTGGCCATTGTCGTCGGCAATGAGGGGAAGGGCATCAGCCGGCTGGTCAAGGAGCATTGCGACCTGACGGTCTCGATCCCGCTCAAAGGGAAGATCAATTCACTCAACGCCTCCAACGCGGCGGCGGTCATTCTCTACGAGGCGCGCAGACAGCGGGACCTCAGGGCGGTGGAATAATGAAAAAGAGTTCTGATGAAACGCTGGCGGCGGCGGCACAGGCCGGCGACCGGCGTGCGGAGGAACAGCTGATCGCCCGTTACAAGGGACAGGTCAGGCTCCGCGCAAAAGCGTACTATATATTAGGCGCGGACAGAGAGGATGTCGTGCAGGAAGGGATGATCGGGCTGTTCAAAGCGGTCCGCGGGTATGACCCGGAAGGCGGGGCAGCTTTCGCTACCTACGCTTCGGTGTGCATCGACCGGCAGATCCAGGACGCGATCAAGGCGGCGGCGCGCAAAAAGCACGAACCGCTGAACACCTCGCTTTCGCTGGATGAGGAAAGCGGCGCCAGGATCGCGGCGGCGCAGTTTGGTGCTGCGGCGGAAGCCGGAGCGGCGGGGATGCCCGGGGCGGACGATCTGCTTTCGCGGATGCAGGGAGAGTGGAAAGACCGCTTCAGTGAACTGGAACGGTACGTTTTCGAGGGACGCCTCGCGGGCAAAAGTGTGAAGCAGATGGCGGACGAACAGGGCAAGGATCCGAAAGCGATCTACAATGCCGCAGAGCGGATGAAAAAGAAGATCAGAAAAATGGTCCAAGAGAGCGGAATGCTCCATTGACAACGGGGGAAAGACATAGTATTATTAGTCGGTAGCGTGCTGTTGTAGCTCAGTTGGTAGAGCGCTTCCTTGGTAAGGAAGAGGTTCGGCAGTTCAAGTCTGCTCAACAGCTCCAATATAGAAATATCAATCAATATGTTTTGTTAATCATCTTTTCAGGAGGAGAAAAAATGGCGAAACAGAAATTTGAAAGAACCAAGCCGCATATCAACATCGGTACCATCGGCCACGTCGACCACGGCAAGACCACGCTGACTGCAGCGATCACTTCTGTCCTGGCACAGAGATACGGCCTGGGCGCTGACGTTGCGTTCGATGAGATCGACAAGGCTCCCGAAGAAAAGGAAAGAGGTATCACCATTTCTACCGCTCACGTAGAATATGAGACACCGAACAGACATTACGCGCACGTTGACTGCCCGGGACATGCTGACTACGTCAAGAACATGATCACCGGTGCTGCTCAGATGGACGGCGCGATCCTGGTCGTCGCAGCGACCGACGGTCCGATGCCGCAGACCAGAGAGCACATCCTGCTGTCCCGTCAGGTCGGCGTACCGTACATCATCGTCTTCCTGAACAAGTGCGACATGGTCGACGACGAAGAGCTGCTCGACCTGGTCGAAATGGAAGTCAGAGAGCTGCTCGACGAGTACGAATTCCCGGGCGACGACACACCGATCGTTCGCGGTTCCGCTCTGAAGGCGCTGGAAGATCCGGCAGGTGAGTGGGGCGACAAGGTCGTCGAACTGATGGAAGAAGTCGACAACTACATTCCGGAACCGGAAAGAGACACCGACAAGCCGTTCCTGATGCCGATCGAAGACATTTTCTCGATCACCGGCCGCGGCACCGTTGCTACGGGCAGAGTCGAGAGAGGTACCCTGAAGCTGAACGACACCGTCGAGATCGTAGGTCTGACCGACGAGAAGAGAAAGGTCGTCGTCACGGGTATCGAGATGTTCAGAAAGCTGCTTGACGAAGCGCAGACCGGCGACAACATCGGCGCACTTCTCCGCGGCGTACAGAGAACCGAGATCGAAAGAGGACAGGTCCTGTCCGCACCGGGCAGCATCCATCCGCACACGAAGTTCAAGGGCCAGGTCTACGTCCTGAAGAAGGAAGAAGGCGGCCGTCACACACCGTTCTTCAACGGTTACAGACCGCAGTTCTACTTCAGAACGACGGACGTCACGGGTGACCTGACACTTCCGGAAGGCACAGAGATGTGCATGCCTGGCGACAACGTCGTCATGACGATCAGCCTGATCACCGAGATCGCGATCGACGAAGGTCTTCGCTTCGCTATCAGAGAAGGCGGCCGTACCGTTGGTTCCGGTGTTGTTACCGAGATCATCGAGTAATCTCGACTGACTGAAAAGCAACTTCGAGGCTCATGCGAAAGCATGGGCCTCTTTGTTTTCGCAAACTCGAATGTAAAGGAGCGGCGCAGACGATCCAGCTCGAACGCATCGTTGCGAACGAAGCGAGCACAGATGCGTGAGAGCGATCGGCTGACAGCCGCTTTTTATATGCCAATGTGCTATAATCAAAAAGGAAATGCCGGGCACAGAGCCCGGCGGAGGAGCGAACCATGATCTATCGGAATTACGAAGATGTTCATACACAGGCGGCACAGCTGCCAAAGAAGACGATCGCGGTCGGCGGCGCGCACGATGAGGTGATCCTCGAAATGGTGGCGATGGCAGCAGAAAAACAGATCGCGCAGTTCATTCTCGTGGGAAAAGAAAGCGAGATCCGTGCGCTCGCAGAAGAACGGGGCATCCGTGACGGGTATGAGATCATCGATGAGGCGGATGACAGGGAGGCTTGCCTGACCGCTTCCGGTCTGGTGCGTGAAGGCAAAGCGGATGTGCTCATGAAGGGCATGGTCAACAGCAGCACATTCCTGCATGCGGTCCTGGATAAGGAACGGGGGCTGCGCGCGGGCAGGCTGCTTTCCCATCTGGCGATCTACGAAGTGCCATCCTACCCAAAGCTGATGTTCATGTGCGACGGCGGCATGAACGCGGCGCCGGATCTGGAAGCGAAGAAGAAGATCCTGTCGAACGCCGTGGAGGCATTGCACCGGATCGGCATCGAAGAGCCGAAGGTGGCCGTCGTCTGTGCCAACGAAATGGTAGATCCGAAGATCACCGCGACCGTGGATGCGGCGGCGATCGCGGAAGCGGCGATGGCAGGCGAATTCGGAAAGTGTATCGTGGAAGGTCCGACGGCGATGGATCTGGCGGTTTCCAGAGAAGCGGTCGCCCATAAGGGATTGACCAGCCGCATCGCAGGGGAAACGGACCTGTTTCTGTTCCCGACGATCGAGTGCTGCAATACGGTCGGCAAAACACTGATGTATTTTGCGGGCGGCAAGATGACCGGGCTTGTGCTCGGCGCGGCGGCTCCCGTGGTGATGACCTCGCGGACAGAGACGGCGGAAGGCAAACTGAATTCCGTCCTGCTCGCCTGCCTGATCGCCCACGGAGAGGCTTAGTCCGCAGGTATTAGCGGATATCGAAATGGAACAGCCGGCGCAGACACGGCAAGCCGGGAATGACAGATCGCGTATAGAAAGAAGCGCAGCGCAGGCTGTCCAGCTCGAGGACATCGTTCTAAGATGCCTGAGAGCGACAGACTGACAGCTGCGCGTTTTTATAGGCGATTCCGCAAACCGCTTGACGAAGCGGCGCTTCCGTGGTACATTATGTGACGGAAGCGGAGCTTCTTTTTTATTGCGCTTGTAAAGTGCTTGACATTGCAATACGCGTTATGTAAAATTATTAAGCGACTTTATGAGAATTATAATGGTAACGTGTGGGCATATGCCCTGCCGGCCATTTAGGAAAACGGAGGAGAATGCAAATGAGAGTGAAAGTGACACTGGCTTGCCAGGAGTGCAAACAGCGCAACTACAACACCATCAAGAACAAGCAGAACAATCCTGACAGGATGGAGTTCACCAAGTACTGCCCCTTCTGCAAGAAGCACACTCTGCATAAGGAGACCAAGTAAGGAGAGTAACGATGGCAAATAGAAACAGCGCCAACAGAAAGAGCACCAAGCCGGAACCCGTACAGCAGAAGCCTACTGCTGCGCAGAGACAGGCCAATCAGCCCAAGCGCAAAAGAGGCAGCCTGAAGGAGTATTTCAAGGGTGTCCGTCTTGAGATGAAGAAGGTCGTCTGGCCCACCAAGTCTGAACTGTGGGCTTACACCGGCGTCGTCATCGCGATGTGTGTTTTCTTTGCAGTGGCTTTCTGGGCCATTGATTCGGGCGTCCTCGCAGCGCTGAAAGGGCTGCTCGGGATCACGATGTAAGGAGTAGTCTACATGGCGGATATCGAAAGAAACAGCGTCTCGCCGAAGAAAGAGGAGGGACTGCGCGGGGACGGTACACCGAAGTGGTATGTCGTCCACACGTATTCCGGCCACGAGAACAAGGTGAAGGCGAATATTGAAAAGCTGGTGGAAAGCCGCGGCATGCAGGATCTGATCCTGCAGGTCAGTGTGCCCACCGAAGAAAAAGCGGAGCCGAAGGACGGCCGTATGGTCCTCAAGACCAGAAAGATGTTCCCCGGATACGTCATCGTCAAGATGATCGTCACCAACGAATCCTGGTATCTGGTGCGGAACACGCAGGGCGTCACCGGTTTTGTCGGGCACGGTTCGGATCCTGTGCCGCTTTCCGTTGAGGAAGTGCGCCGCATGGGCATCGAGAAGATCAACATCGATCTGGACCTGCACCCCGGCGACAGCATCAAGGTCATCAATGGTCCCTTCGAGTCCTTCATGGGCGTTGTCGAAGAGGTCAATGAGGAAAAAGAGACTGTGAAGGCAAAGATCTCCATGTTCGGCAGGGATACCCCCGTGGAACTGGAATTTGCCCAAATAGATAAAATGTAA
>JAILFI010000015.1 GCA_024697655.1 Clostridiales bacterium | reverse complement strand
CCGGGCCGTTCAGAAAACCGCGGTTGACGATGATCCCCTGTCCGACCGCATGATAAACGACCTCCAGCACCCAGCCGAGGAATGAATAGATCATGAAATAGCAGGCAGCTGCGTAGACAGTCATTCACATATACCTCCCGGATCAGGAAAGCCGCTGTGTGAGGTAAAGGTCCGCATAGGCTCCCTTTGCTGCCAGCAGTTCGTCGTGCGTACCCTCTTCTACAATGCGGCCATGGTTGATCACAACGATGCGGTCCGCATCTCTGACCGTTGCGAGGCGGTGCGCGATGACAACTGTAGTGCGGTCCTGTGACAGCCTGGTGAAGCTCTCCTGGATCTGTTCCTCGGTGATCGTGTCCAGCGCAGACGTTGCCTCGTCGAGAATCAGGATCCTGGGGTCCTTCAGGAAAATACGCGCGATCGAAACACGCTGTTTCTGGCCACCCGAAAGCTTGGTCCCCCGTTCACCGACGTACGTATCAAAACCGTCCGGCATTTCCATGATGTCGTCGTAGATCTCTGCCTGCTTCGCTGCGGCGACCACTTCCTCGTAAGAAGCGCCGGGACGGCCGTACCGGATATTCTCGAGGATCGTATCCGCAAAAATGAAGACGTCCTGCTGGACGATCCCGACCGCCTGTCTGAGCGAGCGGATCGTCACATCGCGCACATCCTGTCCGTCGATCAGGATCCGTCCTTCGGAGACATCATAAAAGCGCGGGATCAGCTGACAGAGCGTCGTCTTGCCGCCGCCAGAGGGACCTACGACAGCAACGGTTTCCCCGGCCGCGACTGTCAGTGTGACATCATTCAGGATCGTCCGGCCGTAAACCCGTTTTCTGCTCTCTTCTCCTTCTGCTTTTGCCTCATCGTCTTCTTCATCTTCAACGGGCTCATCGAGTCCGGCTGCTTCTTCCTGCCGGTAAGCGAAGGATACGTGTTCCACATCGATACGTCCGCCTTCTATGCGGATCTCCTCCGCGTCCTCCTTTTCGGTGATCTTAGGCTCGATCGACATGAGCTCCAGGAATCGCTTAAGACCGGCCGTTCCGCTCGTAAACACTTCCGCGAATGCAGACAGTTTGCGGATCGGCGTGACGAACGCATTGACGAACAGTGTGAACGTGATCAGATCGACGTAGTTCATGCTGCCCTTCATGATCAGGTAACCACCGCACGCAATGACCGCAACAGGCAGGATGCACATGAAGAACTCCTGGCTCGACATGAAGGCTGCCATCGCCCTGTAAAACCCTTTGCGCGCATCCTTATAGCGGTTGTTGGAAGCGTCGAACCGCTCGCGGTCCTCCATCTCGTTTGTGAAGGCTTTCGACGTGCGGATCCCGGAAATCGACGATTCGATATCCGCGTTGATCGCCGCGAGTTTCTGTTTGACCTCTGCGGAGGTATCCGTCATATCCCGGCGTCTGCTCATCACGATGAGCAGGAAGATCGGGATCAGCGACGCGACGACCAGCGCGAGCCGCCACTCGATGGTGAACATAAAGAACAGCGATCCGGTGATCGTCAGGATCGAGATCAGCAGGTCCTCCGGTCCGTGGTGCGACAACTCAGTGATCTCGAACAGATCGCCGGTCAGACGGCTCATGATGCGGCCGGTACGCGTCTGATCGTAGAAGGCAAAATCCATTTCCTGCAGATGCTCATACAGGGCTTTCCGGATATCGGCTTCGACGCGTACGCCGAAGGTATGACCCCAGTATGTCATCATGTAATAACAGACCGACCGCAGGAAATAGAAGATCACCACACCAAGCATAAGAATGAAGAAGATCCGGTATGCCTTGCCTGGCAGCAGCTCGTACATCGCATAACGCGAGACGAGCGGGAACGCCAGATCAATGGCAGCCGCCAGAACCGCGCAGAACATGTCCAGTACGAACAAGCCCATGTGCGGTTTGAAAAACGAGACCAGCTGCCCGGTCATATGGGTGATCTTTGTATTTGATTTGTTTGCCGCTTGTTTTTCGTTGCTCATAAACGTGTCTTAATCTATCCCGGAATCGCTATTCCTCCGGCACCTCTACCGGCATGCCGACGTGCGGAATGCCTGTGTATTTCGCGATCTCTTCACTGGTTGTCATCAGATCCGCCATCGACAGGTCCGCGATATGTTCATGACCGGTGACGCGCGCGAACATCTGCAGCTCTTTCTTTGTCACATTGAGGAAGTTTCCGACGCGCTGCGCCGCCGTCTCCACATGGAGGCGCTTCCGGAGCTCCGGATCCTGTGTCGCGATGCCGACCGGACATCTGCCGTCACCGCAGATGCGGTACTGCTGGCAGGCTGCCGCGATCAGCGCCGCAGACGCGATGGCAACCGCATCCGCCCCCATCGCGATCGCTTTGGCGAAGTCGGAACTGACACGCAGGCCGCCGGTGATGACGAGCTCGATATCCGAACCGACACTGTCGAGATACTTGCGGGCTCTGGACAGCGCATACAACGTGGGAACGGAGGTCGATTCTCTTAAGAACAGCGGACTCGAACCGGTCGCGCCGCCTCTTCCGTCGATCGTCACAAAATCCGGACCGGCAGCCACGCACCATGCCAGATCGCGTTCGATGTGTCCTGCCGCGATCTTGATGCCGATCGGTCTACCCTCCGAGCGTTCACGGAGCATGTCGACCATCGCCTTGAGGTCTTCCTTGCTGTTGATCTCCGGGAACCGGCTCGGGCTCTGCACATCCTCCCCGGGCTTCTTGCCGCGCAGCGCAGCGATCTCCGGGGTGACTTTCTCACCGGGCAAATGACCGCCCATGCCCGGTTTGGTACCCTGGCCGATCTTGATCTCGATCGCGTCGGAAGACTTCAGGTTCTCGTCCGTAACACTGTATTTGTTCGGAATGTATTCGAAGATATATTTGTACGCAGCCGCTTTTTCCGCGGGCAGGATACCGCCTTCGCCGCTGCACATCGCGGTCTTCGCCATTGCGGATCCTTTGGCAAGTGCTTCTTTGATCTCTGCGGACAGTGCGCCGAACGACATGTGCGAAATATAGACCGGCATATCGAGCAGCATCGGCTTTGCGGCATGTTTGCCGATCACGATCATCGTATGGGCATCGAAGTCATCGTCCATTGGCGCCGGATCGAGCTGCGCGCCCATCAGCAGGACGTCATCCCAGCCGGCCATCGGCATCTTTGTGGACATCGCCGCGCCGATCGATTTTCCGTTCACTGCCAGATCATGGATCTCCGCCATGTAGCGGCAGGTCTCATCGCGGCGTGCGAATGCCGGATCATACGCGAGCGGATTCGTTTCTTTTTCGGCTGCCGGTGCTGCTGCCTGCGGTTCCTCCTGTCCTTCTTCCAATTTAAATACAGAGGCGGGCTGCATGCATACCGGACATTCCGTCAATTCGGCAAACGGCTTTCCTTCTGCTTCTTCGTCAAAAACGTAACCGCAAACTGTGCATACATATCTCATAATGAATTCCTCCCTGCCATATCCATTACACGCCGGTAATCGTCCGGATCCGTGTCTCCCTCTGTGTTAATTAATAAAACGACTGCATTCCCGTTGAGTCCCATTTCATCGCGCAGCGCCTGATACTGCGGATCGCGGAGCACCAGATCCACCAGTCCCGTTGTCACCGCACCGGATTCGCCTGCCGTGACCGTCGCCTCTCCGGTTGCCGGATCGGCGAGCAGCTGCATACCGTGTTCTGTCACTGAATCGGAACAGGCAAATGCGTAAGAAGCGCAATTCTTTATGATGTCCCAGGCGAGCGTGCACGGCATCTCACAGTTGAGTCCTGCCATGATCGTCGTGCAGTTGCCGGTCGCCATGTGCGGTTCCCCGTCCGCCGCCTTTGCGGATTCGTAGAAGCAAGCTACTTCTGTCGGCTCGACCGTGGAGATCACAGGCGGCTTTTCAGGAAAAGTACTCATCACCGCAGCAGCGACCGCCCCTGCCATCGCACCGACACCGGCCTGCAGGAAAACGTGCGTCGGGTGTTCGAAGCCGGCCTCTTTCATCTGTGCCAGTGCCTCGTAGATCATGGTCGTATAGCCGAGCATGATCCACTGCGGAACATCTTCATATCCTTCCCATGCGGTATCCTGGATCAGCAGCCAGCCTTCTTTTTCAGCCAGAGCGGCTGTATAGGCAACGCACTTGTCGTATGTCATGTCTGTGATCGAGACCTCTGCGCTGCCTGCATCGCGGATCGCCTGCGCGCGGACTTCGACCGTTCCCCGCGGCATGAATACATAGGCTTTGCAGCCGAACAGTCCCGCTGCCCAGCTGACGCCTTTTCCGTGGTTGCCGTCCGTCGTCGTTGCAAAGACCAGATCCTTTATCTTTTCTTTATACGGCTCCGTCTGCAGCATCTTAAAGTCCGTCTCTTCGGGATCCAGTCCGAGCTGATCGCAGATCATCCGGAACATCGCATAGACTCCGCCAAGTCCCTTGAATGCCTTCAGTCCAAAACGGCCGGACTCGTCTTTCACAAAGACCGCGCCTGCCTTGCCCGCCTCAGCCATGCCGCGCAGACTGACCAGCGGTGTAACGTTATAGGACTCCAGCGTCTTATGAAACGCTCTGATGCTTTCCGTAGACTCATAGGAATACGGTTGGTACTGTGCCGGACCGTCATCCGCGGCTTCCGGAAACCGGAGCCATTCAATATCATACATACTCGTATCCTCCTGTTCTGCATGGATGATCTCGATCGCATATGCCCGCCCGAGGTCTTTGATCGTCATCTCGACTGGTCTTTGCGACCAACCGTCCGCGATCCGGAGCAGCCATCCGTCTTCCGTGGGTCTTGCCCCATAGCACAGAACATGATGATTGCCGTATTTCGGGTGGAACAGCAGTTCCAGATACAAATAACTGCCGCGCCGCAGTGCCCGCTGCAGCTTCTCCTCTGTCAGCCTGCCAAGATAGTGCAGTTCCGCCTGCACATCATACTGGCTCAGGCAGCGCTTGATATACGGCTGCGTCAGAACGTTGGACGTTCCGCCAAACCGCTTGAACAGATCCATGTTCATATAGATCCCGCGCCGTATGCCGGTCCTCGCGACCGACAGGAAAACATCTTCCGGCGGTTCCTTGCCATCCTGCAAAGACAGGATAAGAT
>JAILFI010000208.1 GCA_024697655.1 Clostridiales bacterium | reverse complement strand
TAATCGTATGGCGCAAAAGCAATGGAATGTCGTAGTCCACCAGGCACTGATTCACGTTTCGCGCAAGTCCGTCCGGATGATCGCTGGCGCCGATGCAAGCGAGGACTTCCGCCCCCTCCAGTTTCATGCGGCGGGCCATGATCAGACCGATGTCACCAGTGCCCCGGACAACGACGCGCCGACCAACAGAATACCCGAGGATGTTCATGTACAGCTGGGCCGATCCGGCCGTGTAAACGCCTGCCGGACGGGTGCCCGCGATGCCGACGGAATCCCTGGTCCGCTCCCGGCAGCCCATGGCCAGGACCACGCTCTGCGCACGCAGGACGGAAACGCCGTCCGTATTGGACACATACACTTCGTGTTCCGGCGTGACGTTCAGGACCATGGTATCCGTCATGACCTCGATGCCGGTCTCGTTCACCAGCTTGATAAACCGATCCGCGTATTCCGGTCCGGACAGTTCTTCCTTGAAATGGTGCAGGCCGAACCCGTTGTGGATGCACTGGTTCAGGATCCCGCCAAGGTACTTGTCTCTCTCAATGATCAGTATGGAGCGCAGGCCATTCTCCCACGCGCTGTGTGCGGCAGCCAGTCCCGCCGGACCTCCGCCGATCACGATCAATTCGTATCTCTTCTCACTCATTTTCTTTTGACCTGTATTTCAGTATTTCACTGCCCGGTTCCTCCAGACAGATCTCCAGCATATCTACACCTGACTCCCGCGCGATGATCTCGTGGACCTTCGGCGTGCAAAATCCTCCCTGGCATCGTCCCATGCCTGAACCGACGCGGCGCTTGACGCCGTTGATGGTCGTCGGCGGGATCGGCGTGTGGAGCGCAGCGACGATCTCTCCTTCCGTCACCTGCTCGCAGCGGCAGATGATGCGCCCGTACCGCGGGTCCTCCCGGATCAGGCGCTCCCGTTCCTCGTCGCTGATCTCGCCGAGCCGCGGCCGCTTCCGACTGTCCACATAAGAGTCCCTCTCTGCCAGCGAAAGCCCCTCTGCAGCGAGCATCTCCACCACGTATTCTCCGATGGCCGGCGCAGCGGTCAGTCCCGGCGACTTGATGCACGCGATGTCAATAAACCGCGGACACGCGGCAGCCTTCTCTATTACAAAATCACTCTGGTCCGAGTTGGCCCGTACGCCTGCGAAGTTCCGGATATTCATCCGGAAGTTGATGCCAGGCACGCTCTTCACAGCGGCTTCCTTGATGGCGTCGAGACCAGCCTTGTCGGTAGACGTATCATCGGCGCCGCCCACGTTGGCGTCCGGTCCGACGATCAGATTTCCGTCTACAGTCGGCGACACCAGGACGCCTTTGCCCTTCTCGTTCGGGCACTGGAAGATGGTGCGGCTGACCCGGGTGCCTTCGTCTTTGTCCAGCAGGAAATACTGTCCCCGCGTGGGAACGATCTCATAAGGCGGTTCTTCGACCAGGCGTCGCACATCGCCTGCATGGACGCCGGCGGCGGACAGCACGTACTTCGCCTCAAAGTTCCCGGCGTTTGTCTCTACCGAAACATACTCCCCGCGGTCTTTGATCCCCGTCACTTCCGTGTTCAAAAACAATTCCGCGCCGTTCACGACGGCTGTCTCCAGCATGGCCAGGCAGTACTCCCACGGATTGATGATGCATGCCGACGGCGCAAGCAAAGCCCCCACCGCCGCATCTGAAATGCCGGGTTCGAGCGCATGCAGCCGATCTGCGTCCAGCAGTTCCATTCCCGGAACGCCATTGGCGCATCCGCGGTCGTACAGTTTGCGGATGTGTTCCAGGTCTCCGTCGTCAAAGGCCAGGACCAGACTGCCGCAATTGTTAATTGGCACGTCGAGCTTGGCCGCGATCTCACGAGCCAGCTCCACGCCCCGCACATTCAGCTTCGCCATGAGCGTGTCCGGCGACGGGTCGAACCCCGCGTGGATGATCGCGCTGTTCGCCTTCGTCGTGCCGTTGGCGATGTCATTGCTTTTGTCCAGGACCGCGACCTTCAGGTCGTACTTCGACAGCATGTAGGCGCATGACGCGCCGCTCACGCCGCTTCCGATTATCAGGACATCGTACATAAAATTTCTCCTTCAAGTATTCAGCTTCAGTTACTGATTGTATTATAACCTATCCTGCCCTTTAACAAAAGAACAGACCCTGCGCCGGAATCCAATTCACCTGCAAAGGCAACAACCGAGCGTTTCAAAAAATGCTTGAAATATTATCGCAAATGCGATAACATTCAGCCATGAATACGAGTGCAAAACCAAAAACCAACATATTCCTTCAAACGAAATTACAGGACCGCGGACTGACCCTCCGGCTGCTCAGCCGGATGACCGGAGTTGCCTATTCCACTGTATACAATCTGTTTACGGGGAAAAAATCGATCCGCGATGCCGCTGCGGAAACGGTACGTAAACTCTCCTTCGCTTTAGACATGAGCATGGATGAGTTTTATGATGCCATGCTGGATGCTGCAGGTGATTCTCCGAACCCGCAGCGCCCTCCCATTCATAATTTCACACTGATGTGGAAAGATGAACCCACAGCAGATCTGAAAATATCCGGCGATGATGTCATCCTGGAGCGGTACACCACCCACCCGGCTAAGCAGCTGTTCTACGCAGACAGGATCTCCTTGTTTGAGCTCGGCGAAATCCTCACAACACGCTGCTGGGAAGAAAACAGATCTGACATCGATGAATTATTACACCTTATTGGTCTGGACACCTACGACCCATACGCCATCGTCCGCAGAACACACGGACTGATGGCTCAGGACCCGATCTGGTTCCGTTTCGAAGGTGAGAAACTGACCTACAGAGAAGTCAGGAGAATCAACATTGCTGCAGGAAATCACGATTGACAAAAGATATGCTAATGGTGTCGTTACACCATCGTCCCACTCATGGGTATTCTCATTAACTGCGATTGGCTCGGTACTCGTCGCATCGCACTGAACTTCGGAATGTAAAAGTTAGTAAGCGAAAAAAGCGTTAAATCTACGATTTCTTGCTTTTGCACAAGGGATATGAAGTTCTCAGAATGGCACGGTCGTAGTTTCATGATCGATCCGCCTCAAAAACTACGATTATGAGTTGCCAGCTTCTGCTTCAAACAGTCCTTGCTGCCCCGGAAGCACCGAGCTGAAGCAAAAAGTCGTAGATTTTATCCCCTTTTGACAGAAAAACTTTTACAATCCGAAATCGGCACATTGGAGGCGTATCACTTCACTCTAACTTTCAGTGTGACGGTCTTGACTATCTGTGCAGGGCAAGGTTATCTTCCCTTCCCGGGATATGGTATACTATCTGCATGAAAGCAAAAGCAACACTTACTATTTCACCTATACTTATAACCTTCACCCTCTTCGTCCTTCTCGCGCTGGGGTGCCTTTGCGCGTGCGGCGGCGATGACGGCGGCGACAATGGCGGGATGCGAAAGGCGAATGCGGGGCTGTCGATCCAGGTGGACGAGTCTTCCGGCAAGATGCAGATCGAGCGGCCGAAAATCGCGGATCCGCAGCCGATGGGCGAGAAGGATACCTGGACGATCTTTGTGTATTTGTGCGGGTCGGATCTGGAATCCAGACTGCTGTTCGGCGGGATGGCTACGGGTGACCTGAAAGAGATGTGCGCGGCGACGGCCAGCGACCGTGTGCGGTTCGTCGTTGAGACCGGAGGCTGCGACTTATGGCACCACTTTGATATCGACGAAGATTCTCTGGGCCGTTTCGTGATCGAGAAGGGGAAACTGAAGCATGTAGGTGATGCCAAGCAGGCGTCCATGGGCAAGACAAAAACGCTGACGAATTTTCTCACCTGGGGCGTGAAGCATTACCCGGCGGAGAAGATGGGCGTCATCTTCTGGAATCACGGCGGCGGGAGCCTCGCGGGCGTGTGCTTCGATGAAATCGCCGACGACGATTCCCTGTCTTTGCGTGAGATCGACGCGGGGCTGCTCAGCCTGCTCGACAGCGGCACCCTGACGGACACCTTTGAATTCATCGGGTTTGACGCGTGTCTGATGGGCACAGTCGAGGCGGCCAACATCACAGCCTCCTACGCGGACTACATGATCGGTTCTGAAGAGAGCGAGCCCGGCTCCGGCTGGGATTACACCGCCATCGGAAACTATCTCGCCAAACACCCTGAGGCGGACGGCGCCGCGCTGGGCAAGGTCGTCTGCGACAGTTTCAAAAAACAGTGCAAGGAGTCCGGCGACGCGCAGATCGTCACAATGTCGGTCATCGATCTGTCCCGGGTCAACGGACTGCTCAAGAAGTTTAATGCCTTTGCGCGGCAGATGTACCAAAAAAGCGAGAAGCAGGACACCCTGTCCAAGATGGTACGAAAGATTAACGGCGTGGATAATTTCGGCGGCAACAACAAGGCCGAGGGGTACACCAACATGGTGGACATGGGCGGCATCATCTCTGCATGCAAAGGCTGGTCAGACAAGGCACAGGATGCGCGGCAGGCACTCGACCAGACGGTCGTCTACAAGATCTCCGGCACCGATCACAAAGGCGCGTCCGGGCTTTCGATCTACTATCCTCTGATGATCCAGGAGGCCCGGGAAATGAACACCTTCGAGAGCGTCTGCGTCAGCCCCTACTATCTGTCCTTCGTCGGACGGCAGGGCTACGGCAGTGTGAATGACGGCGATACTGAGGACTTCGAAGAAGAGGATCTGTTCGACGGCGGCCTCTGGAGCTGGATCGATGAATTCCTGTTCGACGACGAGACCGGCGACTACGAGTTCGACAGCGAGGAAAACAGCGGCCTGTGGGATTTCTTCGATGACCACGAAGACGGCGCGCAGAGTGATCGGATCACCTTTGAAGAAGAGCCCGGCATGGATGCAGACGGGCAGTTCAGCTTCGTCCTCGACGACGAAGGCTACGAGAACACATCGGATGTGCTGGCCCTGGTCTATCAGGAACTGAAGGACGACACCTACATTGAACTCGGCGAAACCTATGATGTCGACGTCGACTGGGACACCGGCTTCGCCTGCGACA
>JAILFI010000202.1 GCA_024697655.1 Clostridiales bacterium | reverse complement strand
ACATAGGCCCGGTTGATATCGCCGCCTGATACCGGCACCTTCTGCACCGCATCGGTGTTCTCTCCATATACATTTGCAAGCGCCTGCGCAAGGCTGCTGTATTCTTTCATCTGTGTGGTTTCCTTCCGGTTCCTCCGGCGGCAGTCTATTTAAGCCGCCGTTCTTTATCCCTCTGCTTCACCGAGCCGACCACCAGCCCGGTCAGAGCAAACAATGCGACGGCGTTGGGCAAGACGATGAGGTTGTTGCACATGTCCTGGACCTCCCACACAAGGTCGTTCTGCATGATCGTGCCGAGGAAGATGAAGACCAGGGCGAGCACATTATAGATGATAAGCGATTTTTTGCCGAAGAGCCACTCGAAATTAATCTTACCGAACAAATTCCAGGAAAGGACCGTACTGAAGGCGAAGAAGAACAGACAGACCGCAACGAACTTCGCGCCGAACGCCTCGCCAAACACCGCGCCGAATGCCGTCTGCGCCAGATTGGTCTTGCCGAGCCACTCCGGAATGTCCCCATTCGCAAGGATCCCGTCCTGCGTGTAGAGCGTGCTGATGATGACGAGTGCATTGAGGGTCAGGACGACGAACGTGTCGACGAAAACGCCGATCATTGCGACGACCGCCTGATCATGCGGCTGTTTGACGTTGGCCAATGCATGCGCGTGCGGTGTGGAGCCCATGCCTGCCTCATTGGAGAACAGTCCGCGCTTGGCGCCCTGGGAAATCGCGATCTTGATGGCTGCGCCGAACCCGCCGCCGATGATCGCTTCCGGATGGAACGCGTACCGGAAGATCATGCCAAAAGTCGCAGGGACGTACTGGATCCTGGCGATGAGGATGATGAGACCGCCGAGCAGGAAGATCGCCGCCATGATGGGAACGATCTTCTCGGTGACAGCAGAAAGGCGGTTCAGCCCGCCGATGAAGATGAATCCGCACAGTGCGACGAGTACGATGCCGATGACCCAGGACGGCACGCCGAATGCTGTCTCAAACGTGGAGCCAATTGAGTTGGACTGGACCATGCAGCCCATGAACCCGAGCGCCAGCGTGATGGCGACGGCAAAGAACCCGGCCAGGAATTTGCCGAAACCGCCTTTAAATGCGGTCGTGATGTAGTAGACCGGGCCGCCCTTGATCTGCCCGTCTTCCCCGACGATACGGGTCTTCTGCGCACAGGTCGCTTCCGCGTAGATCGTTGCCATCCCAAAGAAAGCGATCAGCCACATCCAGAAGATGGCGCCGGGTCCGCCGGTGAGGATCGCGCCGGATGCGCCGACGATGTTGCCGGTACCAACCTGCGCGGCGATCGCGGTGGCGAGCGCCTGGAAAGATGTCATACCGGATTCCTGCGCACCGCCTCTCAGGCGCAGGTTGCCGAACGTTTTTTTCATGCCTTCCCCGAAATACCGCACCTGTGCGAAGCGGGTCCGGACCGTGTACCAGAGCCCCACCCCGACGAGCAGGAAAACGAGGATGTAGTTGGAAAGATACGTGTTGACGTTGGTTGCGATCGTCATCAAAACGTATTGCATTGAAAGATACCTCCTTGTGCTGATAAAAAAACAGAGCGGTGAATTCCGCTCCGGATGACGCTGCAGACACAAGATGGTGATCTATGATGCCTGCTCTGTCCTTTTGCCTGAGAGATTCAGCTGTCTTCTACTGCGTCTGCAGATCGAAGTTACGCCTTGCACCTTCGGCACCCGGTCTTTCACGGGATTCTCCAGAGTTCCCTCCACGGCCGGTCTTACTATTCCGGTCGCTTCACTGAGAATATGAAATTCTGTAAGCCAATGCTAACACGTGCTCAGCAACAGTGCAAGAGGCTTTGTAAATGTCTGTAAATTCTTTCTACGATTCCAGTTCCTCGAGCAGCCGGCCAGCCTCTCTGATCTTGACCGCCAGCGACAGCACTTCGAGCTGGTCGTGATCCTTATAGCTCAGGCCGGTGATATCGGAGACCTTATCCATCCGGTACCGGATCGTGTTCTCGTGCTGGTCCAGTGCTGTGGCTGCCGCCTTAAAGGAGCAACCGGCAAGAACATAGCCGGTCAGCGTTTCCAGAAGAGCGGTATTGTTCTCGATGTCGTGATCGGCGAGCGGGTCGAGCACCTGCTCCGCAAAGTGTTGCATCTCCGCCGATCTCGCGAACGGCAGCACCGCCCGGTACGTTCCGAGGTCCTCATACCGCACGTAGGGACCGGGGCGCCCCTTGCCTGCCAGTGCTGCAAAACGCGCTTCGTTCAGCGCGGCGCGGAACTCCGCCAGCCGCAGATGGATCTCGCTGACGCCGACCGCCAGCGGCGCATTGCCCGCACAGAGCGTTTCCACGATATGCTGCAGACTCCTGTCCGCATAGAATGCTTTGATGCTCTCATGCGAGAACACGAAAAACGCACCGTTATCAAAACAGATGAAACGGTTTTCCGGAGCGAACAGATCGCTGTTCTGATAGGCTTCATAGCAGGCTGCGAAAGATGTCTCATCGAAGAGATTATCGAACTGCAGATACACCACGTAGTACTGCTCCTGGATCGACGGGATCATCGCCAGCACCCGCTGCCGGAGTTCTTCCTCGGACAGTTCCAGCCGCAGCACCGCCCGCGTCTCATCAGTCAGCGCGTCGATGCCCTGCATCTGCCGGGAGTTGCGGATCACCTCATACACAAGACGGTCCGTGTAGATGTTCTGCGAATCGAGCACGAAGATCGGATAGTTCTTGGCATCCGCATACCGGATCACCGACTCGTGGATCGGAATGTGATATACATTTTTGATGACCAGCCCCGCTGTCTCCTTGGCGACCAGATACTTGATCGCGTCCATGAGGAGGAACGGGTTGTCCCGCGCATACATGAATGTCGTCACGACCAGCATGTGCGGGCCGAAATTGGTGTGGAGGAACTTCTCTTTCAGCGCCGGGTCCATTTCGTAGTCGAGCGTCCCGGCCTCGGTGATCTTGCGGGCCATGCCGCCTGCCCCCGCGATCAGCGTCATGCCGTCTTCATGCTTATGATAGAAATCAGAAATCGTAAAATCCATGTGATTCTCTCCTTTTCATTTCCTCTTTGTATTGTAATCAAATTCAAAGAATTAGGCAATCAACAACAAGAATTCACACGGTACCGCTGTTCCGGCGGCAAATAATTGGAATTACTTATAATTCATACAACTGTTTTTGTTTGCGATTCCATACTTTCAAGTTTGCATCCGTTCCCTGCAGACACTAAGATAAAGGTAACAACGGCAAACGAACCGAAAAGGTTTCGTAACGTAAGAACAAAGGCTATCGCAAGGAGAAGCAATTATGAAAACTCTTTACAAGAACGCGAAAATCTTCACTGCTAACGATGACGCTCTGTATGCAGATGCCATGCTCGTCGAGGACGGCGTGATTGCCGCGGTCGGCGAGGAATCGCAGTGCGGCCCGGCTGACGAAGTCGTCGATCTCGGCGGCAAGCGTGTTCTGCCCGGCCTGATCGACGCCCATATGCACGGCCTGATGCTCGCCGGCTACAGCCAGCA
>JAILFI010000178.1 GCA_024697655.1 Clostridiales bacterium | reverse complement strand
TCTTTGAGTTCGCCGCGGTCATTGAAGATGCGGACCTTATCGCCGTCCGCGATGCCGCGCTGCGCCGCGTCTTCCTTGCTCATGAACACGCGCGCCGGCCCCTCGATCTCCTTGATCCAGGGCAGATTGTAATACTGCGAGTGCGTGCGGAACGACGGGTGCTGCGAGATGATGTTGAGCGGGTATTTCTTAGCGAGGTCCGGGGTCGCCGCGATGCTCTCGTCCGGTTCGTAGTACCGGGGCAGCGGATCGTAATGGCCGGGGAACTTTCTGCCGCGCTCCTCCAGCACCGACGCGTGGAACTCGAACTTACCCGACGGCGTATCGAATTCCTGATACGGGATGCGCGGGCACCATTTTTCAGGGTTGCGCGCCGGGCCGTTCGGCGACACGAGCGCATCGAAATCGCACTCCTTGCCGATCAGGTCGCGCGCGTAGTCGAGCCCCGTCTTTTCGCGGGGGAAGTATTTTTCATAGCCGAGCCGGCGCCCAAGTTCCTCGAAGATCTCGATGTCCGGGACGCATTCCCACGGCGGCTGGCAGACCGGCACGAGCACCTGCTGGTAGTTGTGCCAGTAGCTCGGGTGGACGCCGTACTGCTCGAGGTAGTGGCAGCCCGGCAGGACGAGGTCCGCGTAGTCCGTGTCATCGGTCATGAACTGCTCGATCGTGACGAACAGGTCGAGTTTTTTGATCGCGTCGATGGTGTAATCGACGTGCGGCTGCTGGCTGATCAGGCCGCCGCGGTACGAGATGACCGCTTTGATGGGCGGTTCCTTGGCTTCATGAATCGCTTTGGCGATCGCCGCAATGTTGACCATTCTTGCCGGCGGGATCTTGGCGCCTTCCGGTACGCTGACCGCCGCGCCGTCCGCAAATCCCGTCACGCCCGGGAAGGCCATGCCGGAGATGCAGTCGTAGTTGGCCGACGCCTTGCCAAAACTCCCGCACACCGCCGCGAGGCACGCGAGCGCCTGCTGGACCTGGTGGCCGTTGCTGTAGCGCTGCTGGCCGTAGCCGGTCTCGAACATCGTCTCGGTCTTCGCGAGCAGTTCCGCCGCTTCCTTGAGCTGCGCCGCCGGAATGGTCGTAACTTCTTCTGTATATTCGGGGGTCCAGTCTTTGACGAGCTCCTTGAGTTCCTCAAAACCGACCGTCTTTTCTTCGATAAACTGCTTGTCCTCCCAGCCATTTGCGAGGATCCAGTGGATCATGCCGAGCGCCATCGCGCCGTCTGTACCGGGTCTTGGCCGCAGATGGATGTCCGCCTTCGCCGCCACGCCTGTCGCATACGGGTCGACAACGATCAGCTTCGCGCCGCGTTCTTTCGCCTTGTACAGGAACGGGAAGATGTGCGGATTGGTCGCTGTGCAGTTGCGCCCGACGAGGAAGAGCGTTTCACAGTGCTCCGCCCACAGATCCGGATCCATCGTGTACTGGCTGCCGACGGTGCCGACCGAGCCCGCGACGCCGGAGAGCAGGCAAAAGCTCCCGACGAGCTTGCTGGCGCCCATCAGGTTCCACAGCCTGGCCGCGACCGCCTTGGCGAGGTGCTCACGGTTGCCGGAGTAGCAGTACTCGACAACAGCCTCGGGACCGTGCGATGCGACGATCTTGTTGATCTTTTCGACCATGAAATCCATCGCCTCGTCCCAGGTAACGCGCTTGAATTTGCCCTCGCCGCGCTTGCCGACACGCAGCAGCGGATACTTGACGCGCTCCTCGCTGTTGATTTTCTGAACGTTCGCAAACCCCTTGAGGCATAGATGCCCCTTCGTGACGGGGTGCTCCGGGTTGCCCTCGATCTTGATGACCTTTTCGTCTTTGATGTACACGAGCTCGCCGCAAGTGTCGTAGCAGTTGTGCGGACAGCAGGTCTTGACAACTCTGTCGGCGATGACTTTTTTGCCGCCGAGCCAGACCGGTACGTCGTGCGCGACGGCGTACTTGTCCAGGTCTTCGTGCTTTCTCCAGGGGATTTCGTTATATGTCTCAGACATACGCTTTCTCCTTACTTATTTGAAATGGATCGCGCGGTCCTCGGCTGCCAGTGCCGCTTCATGGACCGCCTCTGCCACTGTG
>JAILFI010000140.1 GCA_024697655.1 Clostridiales bacterium | reverse complement strand
AGCCAGCAGCCGCATGTCGATTACACCATCGACGCGATCAAAAAACTCGACCTGTTCGTCACGATCGAGCAGTTCATGACCGACGACACCGACTACGCGGACCTCGTCCTGCCGGGCTGCCACTATCTCGAACAGTACGGCGTCCACCCGAGCTACTGGCACAACTACCAGCAGGTGCTCGTGCCGGTCTGCCAGCCGCCGTGGGAATGCGTCCCGGACATCGAGATCTTCGAGGAACTCGGCCGCCGGCTCGGTTATGAAGAATACTTCCCCCGCGAAAAGACGGGGCTCGACTACGCGCGCGACCTGATCGGCAAGGAGTGCGATTTCGATGCGCTCGTGTCGCCGAACGGCCCGGCGCGCAACCCTGAAAAATGGTGCCCGCGCATTCCTTACCAGGAATTCGTTACGCCTTAGGGCAAGTTCGAATTCCACGCGTCGGTGCTGGAGGAGCGCGGAAAGCAGTTCCCCGGTCACTACGATCCGCTGCCCCGGTACTACGAACCGGACGAGAGCATCGCGGCGACTCCGGACCTCGCTAAGAAATACCCACTCAACATCATTTCGCAGCACCCGTCGTTCCGCACGCACTCGCAGTACTACAACCTGCCCTGGATCAAGGAGATCGAGGGACCGGCGCGCGTGTTCATGAGCAAAGAAGACGCGGCGCAGCGCGGCATCGCGGACGGCGACAAGGTCCGCATCTATAACGACCGCGGCGAACTGAAGGACATCGTGGCCCGGGTCGGCATCCGCCTCAAGCCCGGCGTCGTGGAGATGTCCAGCGGCATGTGGGTCAAGCTCGGCGGCAGCGTCAACAAACTGACCAAGCTCGTGCCGGCAGGCCCGCGCGACATCCTTGAAGAGGATGGCATTCTGTACGATTACAACCCGCTTCTGGACGGCAACACCGGCTCGTACTTCAACACGCTGGTGGAGATCGAGAAGATGACGGAGGAGGTGCAGAGATGACCAATATGTATATGGATCCGAAAAAACAGCGGACGCTCTACATCGACACCAGACGCTGCATGGGCTGCCGTGCCTGCGAGACGGTCTGCAAGCTGGAGAACGATCTGCCGGCAGGTCCGCGCTACACGATGGTCACCGAGGTAGAATCGGGCAGCGGCCTGACCGAACGGCTCGATTTCCTGCCCATGCCCTGCCAGCACTGCGGCGACGCCCCCTGCGTCAGAGCCTGCACGACCGGTGCGCTCTACAAGCGCGAAGACGGCATCGTCCTGGTCGACAAGGAACGCTGCATCGGCTGCCACGAGTGCCTGTGGGCATGCCCGTTCGGTGTGCCGCAGTTCGGCAACGACGGCCGGATGCAGAAGTGCACGATGTGCTACAACCGCCTCGACGAAGGACAGCAGCCCGCCTGTGCGCAGAACTGCCCGGCAGAGGCGATTCTGTGCGATACCGTGGAAAACATCTCTAAGATCCTGCGCGAGCGGTATGCGGAAAACGCGTATCTGCGCCCCGATATTTTCGGAGAATAAACGATGAAGATACTTACTTTTGACCAATCCAAGTGCGACGGCTGCGGTGCCTGCCAGCGGCTCTGCGCGCTGAAGAAAAAGGGCAAGGTCCAGCCCTCCGAAGCCCGGATCCGCATCAAGCGGACGGAAGGTGCAGAGGGAGAATCGCCCTTCCTGCGCGCGGTCTACTGCCAGCACTGCGCAGAACCGACCTGCGTGACAGCCTGCATGCGCGGCATCATCTCGAAAGACCCTGCGACCGGCCTTGTCAGCCGCAAAACGGAGGACTGCTTTCAGTGCGCAGCGTGCGCGGTCATGTGCCCGGTCGGCGCGGCGCTGCTGGACCACGACATGGATGCGTTCGTCACCTGCGATCTGTGCGGGGGCGATCCGCTTTGCGTGAAGGTGTGCCCGCGCGGTGCGATCAAGTACGAGGATGTGGAAGCCGCCATCGAAGAGAAGCGCAACCGCTACGCGCAGATGGCGATGCGGGAGGAGGCGATGCACAGATGAAAAGAGAACTGCGTTGCCTGTACATCGACCTCGACGCGGAGGTCTTCTCCTGGAAAACGACCGATCTGCCCAGCACAGCGGCGGATGATGCGGTCGTCATCACGACCGGGGTGCTCGCAGGCACCGGCAGCCCCGTGTTCGACTGCCTGAGCATCAAAGAAGGGGGCGGTCCGTCCTCTTACTGCAGCGGCCGTATCGCAGCGGCGCTCCGGTACGCAGGCGCGGATGCGGTCGTGATCCGTGGTCAACTTGCCAAATCGAGGGTACTCGTTCTGGAAGACGGAGCGGGTATGCTTGATGATATGCCGGTCAAAGTGGAGAACAGCGAGGCGCTGAAGGAAGGCACAGCGCTCCGGCGGGCTCTGCAGGACCAGTATCTGACGGATGACACCGTCATTGAAGACAGGGCGGTTCCCTCCGCTTTGCTTGCGAAGGGGATCGCCGCGATCATCGTGACAGGGACCGGCGGGCTTGCCGTCGCGGACCCTGCCGCCATGGTCGACGCGTATATCGAATTCTATCAGAACAGTTTGTGCCCGGATGATGTTTGCACGTGCGATCCGCTCGCCGATGAGGCGTGTGCGGCGGTTCTCCGGAAGCTGATTACTGCTTGTTATGGAGAGCCGTGCACCGACGAGGACCTGGCGCATTTCCAGGAACGCGGGCTGCTCGTTGCACAGCCGACGGATTGCTGTGGAAAGGAGGCGGAGTGATATGGCAAGACCCAAACACGCAGACCTCCTGATCATCGGCAACGGGGCGGCGGCAGGAAGCGCGGCATTCGCGGCACGGGAAGAAAATCCGGCCATGTCGATTCTTGTCATCGGCAAGGAAACGTACCCGGAATACTCAGCCCCGGCACTCCCGGACTATCTGTCCGGCGAACTGCCGCTCGACAAAGTGATCGTCCGGCGCCTGGAGGAGTATAAGGCAGCTAAGATCCAGACGTATCTCGGCGATGAGGCGGATGTGCTTGAGCCGGAAAAAAAGAGAGTCCAGACGGCTTCCGGCAAACTGTTCACTTACGATAAACTGATCATTGCGACCGGCGGTTTTCCGATCCAGCTCCGCAAGATGCCGGGCACCGGACTGCCGGGCAATTTTGTACTGAAAGCGATCGACGACATCGATGGGATGGTCGCCTATCCAGGCAGACGTGCTGTCGTGGTCGGCTCCGGCGCGATCGGGCTCGAGGGCAGCATGGCGCTGAAAGCCCGTGGCTACGAGGAAGTGACGATGGTCGAAGCCCTCCCGTGGCTGAGCATGAAATCCCTGGATGAACGCACCTCCGATGAACTGACCGCAGCGCTCGAACGGATGGGCGTCAAAGTCCTGGCTGGCGAGGGTGTGGAAGGCGTCATCGGCGAAGAAAAAGTCGAAGGCGTGAAAACCTCCAAGCGGGAGATCCCCGGCGACCTGATCATCTGGGGCATTGGCGTGCGGCCGGATGTGGCGTTCGCCCAGGAAGGTGGGGTAGAACTCGGGACGACCGGCGGCATCAAGGTCGATGCGTTCATGCGGACCAACCTGCCGGATGTCTA
>JAILFI010000090.1 GCA_024697655.1 Clostridiales bacterium | reverse complement strand
AGGATTTCTGCCCCCAGCGAGGCAGCTTCTGTAAAGATGGTCTGATAGTCCTGGCCGCTGCCGTCGTCGACGACGATGATCCGGTCAAAGCCGCGGATACGGAGTTGGTCCAGCAGAACAAGCAGTTTCTTGTCCGGCTTGTATGCCGGAATCACGACCACGAACGGTTCGTCGTTCGCATTCTTTTGTGTAGATGGATTTGTATTCATCGGGGGCTCCTTTCTCCCCGGCGAGCCTGGCCCTGGATTGGGAACACGGTTGCCAAGGTATTCACATTTCATGTTTTGTGTATACAAGAATGTTTTGAAAGAAACCTGAAACCGATGAAAATAAATGATCCCTCTGCGTGCAGGCAGAGGGATCTTTTCGTTTTCAAGTATAAAATGAAATGACGGAGTGGCACACGAGGAACGAACGGACCGATCAACGGCTCCTGCATCAGATCGAGATCACGCCGAAGACGTTCAGAACGGCGCTCACCAGAATGATGATGCAGAACGCCGGCGCCAGATACTTCAGGCAGAACCTGTACAGCCCGACCCAGCGGAAGGGTCCGGACAGCCGGACCTCCTCTTCGATTGTCTTCACCTTGACGGTATGCAGGATGAAGAGGCAGGTCGCTGCCGCGCCGATCGGCATCATCACGGAGTTGGAGATGAAGTCGAAGAAGTCTAGGAAGCCCATGCCGATGATCGTGACACCGCCGAGGACGTTGAAGCCCAGCGAGGACAGTGTGCCGAGACCGACCATGATGACGAAGACCAGGATCGTGGCACGGATGCGGTTCCAGCCGAGCTGATCGACGAAGGTCGATGTGCATGTCTCCGCCAGCGCGATCGCGGATGTCAGGGCGGCGAACAGCACCAGAACAAAGAACAGGAAGCCGCCGACGGTGCCGATGCCCATGCTCGCAAAGACCTTGGGCAGGGTGATAAACATAAGGGACGGACCGGACTGCAGGATCGCTTCCTGGTCGCCGCCGGAGAAGGCGAAGACCGCGGGGATGATCATGAGACCCGCAAGGACGGCGATGCCGCTGTCGAAGAACCCGACCTCCAGCTGTGTGCGTTCGAGGTCCACATCTTTGTGCATGTAAGAACCGTAGGTATAAAGGATGCCCATCGCGATGGACAGCGAGTAGAACATTTGTCCCATCGCCGCTACGATCGTCATGATCGAGAAATCATGGAAATTCGGGACAAGGAAGTACTTGATGCCTTCCGCCGCGCCGGGGCGGGTCATGGAATAGACCGCGATGACGACCGCCAGAACGACGAGGACCGGCATCATGATCTTGGCGACGCGCTCGATGCCCTTTTCGACGCCCGCGATGATGACCAGGATGACGGCGATCGAGAAGAGGAGGAACCATAGTTCCACGCTCGAACCGTCGCCGATGAAATTCACGAAGTAGTCATCAGCTGCCATTGCCTGTGTCGCGCCGGTGACGTACCCGGCCAGGTACTTGAGGACCCAGCCGCCGATCACGCTGTAGTAGGGCAGGATGATGATCGGTACGATCGCATTGATCCAGGCGCCGCACTTCGACCATCCGGAATCGCTGAATCTGGCAAAAGCGCCGACCGGACCGTGCTTGGTCATGCGGCCCATGGCGGTCTCCGAGATCAGCATGGTGTAGCCGAAGGTCAGCATCAGGATGAGATAGGTGAGAAGGAAGACGCCGCCGCCGTATTTCGCGGCGAGATAGGGAAATCTCCAGATGTTCCCGAGGCCGACGGAAGCGCCGGCTGTCGCGAGGACATAACCGAGTTTGCCGGAGAAGGCACTGCGCTCCCTGTGATGATGTGTCTTTGCTGGTTTTTCCATAAAAAAAGAACTCCTGTCAGATATATAGTAGTAACTAGATAATAGTTCGCGTGAAAAGCATTGTATCAGAATGCGCGCCGGAACGCAAACAGGAGAACCTTTGCAGCATAAAAGAAGCCGCTGCAGGCGGGATGCTTGCGGCGGCTTTTTGATCCGGTCATTTGGTGGAGCGATTCCGCGGGGAGCTCACTCTTTCTGCGCTTCCAGTTCTTCGATGATCTTGTCCAGGATCGCTTTGTCCTGCGCGGCTCTGATCTCGCTGTCTTCAACAACGTTGTTTTCGTTGAGCAGATTGATGACGCCGGTCTGCGAACAATCGATCAGCAGGCAGATGATTTCCTGGTCGGTCATATCCTGATCGCGGAACCATTTGGCGATGACCCCGAATACGGCAGCCAGCTCATACTCGAGGATGTAGTCGAGATCGCAGGAAGACAGTGTACTGCCGTCGTGCATCGCGTAAAGGATCGGTTTGATCAGCTCCTTGACTCTGTTTTCCAGAATGTACAGCTGGTGGCGCTCAATGAGGAGGCGGATGCGTTTCTCGTTGGTCTTAAGGATTGTCATATAGAGACGCTCCAGCACGCCCTTGTCTTCCTTGGCGCAAAAGCGCTGCAGACCGCCGAGGTGCGTTTCGAGGGGGCGGATCATCTCTTCGATGCACCGGTGAAGAAGATCGTAGATATTGTCATAATAGACATAAAAAGTAGTCCGGTTGTACCCTGCGACCCTGCACAGTTCACTCACGGAAATCTTTTCGACCGGATTGCGTTCGTAGAGCTTCCAGAAAGCGATCCGAAAATCATTTTTGGTATTGTTGACGGAATTGTATCTATCCATCCACTGGCTCCAACAGTGCCTTTTTTAACGTTCGGCTTATTATATCCTATACGTGGGGCAATTACTATCTAATTGTTTGTTAGAAAAGGGAATTCCAACACTCGTCCGTTTAGTGACGGCTGGGCAAAAACTGCGGATCCGGATCCGGCGGGGGCTGTCAATGCGTGGATACCCGCTCTGTCATCTGCTATAATAACAGTATGAAAAGCAAGAAAAACGAACCGCAGCAAATGAAAAAGCAGACCGGTAAACGGACGCTCGCGCTGACCGTGGCGGGAGTCGTTCTTGTCGTGCTGGCGCTGGTCATGACGATCGGTCCCGGCGGCAAGCTGCTTGGCACGGGGGGATGGTTCGGCCCGAAGGTCATGCACCAGGGGGATCTGTCTCTCGAGGATATCCCGCCGTACAGCGGCGACGGATATGTGGAGATCAACGGCGGCAAGGCGGCCTTCACCGATAAGGAGATGACCACGGAGGCCTACGAATCCTACAGCGATCTCGACGACCTCGGGCGCTGCGGGACGGCGGAGGCCTGCCTCGGCGAGGAACTCATGCCGACGGGGCAGCGCGATAATATTTCCTATATCCATCCAAGCGGCTGGCAGAGCGACAAATACGATTTCATTGAGGGCGGCAACTTGTACAACCGCAGTCATCTCATCGCGTATTCTCTGGCCGGAGAGAATGCCAACGAAAAAAATCTCATCACCGGTACCCGCTACTTGAACGCGGATATCATGGAGCCTTTCGAATCCATGACTGCGCACTACATCTACGCGACCGGCAACCACGTCATGTACCGTGTAACGCCGGTCTTTGAAGGGAAAAACCTCATTGCTTCCGGCGTCCATATGATGGCGAAGTCCGTCGAGGACGGCGGCGTGGGCATCGACTTCAATGTTTACATCTATAATGTGCAGCCGGGGGTCGAGATCGACTACAGGACCGGGGAGAACAAGCTCGCCACGACCGGGACCTGGTCCGGCGGAGAATCGAAGGACGGCGATGCCTCCGGCAGTAAGAGCGATGCCCTCAAAACCCAGCAGGCAGACGGCGAGGTCACCTATATCGTCAATATCCGCTCCGGGAAGTTCCATACACCGGAGTGCGAGGGGGCGACCGATATCAGCGCCTCCAACCGCCGTGAGTACAGCGGCACCCGGCAGGAACTGATCGACCTGGGCTATGAGCCGTGCGGGAGCTGCAAGCCATGACCGGGCAGGACAGAAGAAGCGCAATATGAAGAGGAATAAACGGGACAGGCTGGGCAAGCCCCGGCAGCCAAAAGCAAAGACTGCGTCCGGTGCTGCGGTGCCTTCTGTTTTCGAAACGACCTTTGAAGGGCTGCCGGTGCGGATCGTGCGGAAGCGGGTCCGCAGCATGAGCATGCGCATCGATACCGACGGCGTCGTGCGTGTCACGGTGCCTGCAAACACTTCGGGGTTTGAGATCGCGAACTTCATCCGGCGGTACCGCAGCCGTATCGATCACCAGCTCCGCCGGCGCGAGCAGTCGATGGACGGGCGGATCATCCGCAACTTTTCAGATGGGCAAACGGTGTACCTGTGGGGCAGACCGCTTTCTTTGCGTATCGCGCCGCGCGGCCCGCACGGGGAACGAAAAGCCGGCGTGTACGTTGATGAAAATGCGGCATGGATGGTGCCGAAGGCGGCCGGCGGCACGGCAGGCGGAGCGATTCCTGCACTGACGGCTGAAGAGGGCCAGGCGCTCCTCAAAGAATGGTACCGCGCCGAGACAAAAAAGGCGCTCGATGCGCGCATCCCTACCATGGAACAACGCGCCGGCAAACATGCCGAAAAGTGGACCGTACGCGACACCCGCTCGCAATGGGGCAGCTGCACCGCTCCGCGCGGGCAGCACGCAAAGATCAGCATCTGCCTGTGGCTCGCGGCGTATCCGGTAGAGGCACTGGAGTACGTCATGGTGCACGAACTGTGTCATATCTATGAGATGAGCCACAGCCCGAAGTTCTGGATGTACGTGGAGCGGCTTTTGCCGGACTATAAACTGCGGCAGCGGTTGCTGCGGCGGTAGAGAAACGGCCGGGCGGCCGTTTTTTGGGGTGCATGAATTTTGTGGACGCGATTCCAAAACTGTTGAATAAGCCACAGTTGTCTATTATAATCAAAGCAAGAGAACTGCCAAACTAATCTATAAACAAAAACGCAGACAGCTATGGGATCCTCTTACATCAGAAGAAGGCAGCCACATATCGCAAATTGAACAGAGCGGCTCATCAGAAGAGACCGCTGTTTTTCAGTATAGATCGCAGCGCAAACAAGGAGAATGGAAATGAAAGTGAAACACCTTTTGATCATTGCCATGATTTGTTCATTGATAACCCCGGGAGCTTGCCCGTGGGCGGTTTTCGCGGACGAAGCCGATGCCACAGATCCGAGTGCACCTTTGAATTCAGAGGTGATCTCTGAGGAGGAGTTCGAGACGCCACCTGCGGAGGTTATTGAAGAACCACCGGCTATCAATAGTAACGACGGAACTGCTGATTCGGAAGAAGAGCAACTGGCAGAACCGGAGGAAGAACCTGTCAGTACCGTTTCTTCGGAGAACACTGTTGTTGCATCCGGCA
>JAILFI010000074.1 GCA_024697655.1 Clostridiales bacterium | reverse complement strand
GACCTCGCTGCGGCGCAAAGTGAATACGGTCACAACTGCGGAAGAACTCCGCATGCTGATCGACGACGTTCAGTAAAGATAGCAACGTGCAGCGCATGCACTGCTCCTGAGGCGAACGTTTTCAGTTCGCCGAAGGAACAGTGCATGACAGCTGCACAAGGATATATTCAATGGATGAGGAGGAAAGCATGAAAGAAATCATGTCAGGGAATGAAGCGGTCGCACGCGGCGCCTATGAAGCCGGGCTTGCTTTTGCTTCCGCATATCCGGGCACTCCCAGCACGGAGATTCTGGAGACGCTCGGCACCCGCTATAAAGACGACCTGTACAGCGAGTGGGCACCGAACGAAAAGGTCGCCATGGAGGCGGCGATCGGCGCTTCCGTCGCAGGGGTGAGATCCTTTGCGGCGATGAAGCACGTCGGCCTCAACGTGGCGGCAGACCCGCTGTTCACGTTTGCCTACACCGGCGTGACCGGCGGCATGGTGTTCGTCTCCGCGGACGATCCGGGCATGCACTCGTCCCAGAACGAGCAGGACAACCGCAACTACGCAAAGGCGGCCAGAGTCCTGATGCTCAACCCCGCTGACAGCCGGGAAGCGAAGGAATTCACCAAGCTGGCCTTTGACCTGTCGGAGCGGTTCAACACACCCGTCATGCTCCACATGACGACCCGTGTCTGCCATTCCAAGGGGCTTGTCGAACTCGGCGAGCGCGTGGAAAAGCCCATCGTTCCTTACGAAAAGAATATCAAGAAGTTCGTCGCGACCCCGGCTAACGCCAAGGTCATGCGTGTGCAGCTCGAAGAGCGCCTCGCAGCGATGGAAGAGTACGCCTGCACCACCCCGATCAACCAGCCCGAGTACAACGGCACGAAGATCGGCGTCGTCACCTCCGGCATCTCCTACGAGTATGCGCGTGAGGTCTTCGGCGACGAGGCGTCCTACCTCAAACTCGGCATGACGTTCCCGATGCCCCGCAGACTCCTCAAAGAGTTCGCGGAGAAGGTCGAGAAGATCTACGTCGTCGAGGAGATGGATCCGTACCTCGAGGAATCGCTCAACATGCTCGGCATCGAATGTGTCGGCAAGGAGATCATCCCGCGGTACGGCGAACTGAACACCGACATCGTCCGCGCGGCGGTCACCGGGGAGCAGAAGGAAGTCCTCACCTCCGACGTCAAGGCGGTCATGCGTCCGCCGGTCCTGTGCGCGGGATGCCCGCACAGAGGGTTCTTCTACACGCTCTCCAAGAAGAAGGGCGTCATGATCACCGGCGACATCGGCTGCTACACACTCGGCAGTGCGCCGCCGCTCAACGCGCTCGACACCACGTTCTGCATGGGCGGCAGCATCTCGACCGGCCACGGCGCGAGCGTCGCGCTCAGAGAAGCGGGCAGCGACCTCAAGGTCGTCAGCGTGATCGGCGATTCCACCTTCTTCCACAGCGGCATCACGTCCCTGATCGATGCGGTCTACAACAAGGGCAGCAACACGATCGTCATCCTTGACAACCGCATCACCGGCATGACCGGCCACCAGGAAAACCCGGGCACCGGCTACACGCTGATGGGGCAGGAGACGACCGAAGTCGATATCCCGGCGCTGTGCAGGGCGATCGGCATGAAGGACGAAAACATCTACGTCGTCAACCCGAACAACATGAAGGAAGTCCGCACCGCGCTCAACGAAGCCATTGACAAGGACGAGGCGACGGTCATCATCACCAAGTGGCCGTGCGCGCTCAAGCGGCTCACACAGAAGGATACGTCCAGGTTTGACCTGACACCGAAGAAGTGTGTCGTCGATCCTGAGAAGTGCGTCATGTGCAAGGCCTGCGTCAAGACGGGCTGCCCGGCGATCAACGGAACGGGCGACCATATCGTCATCGACGCGGCGAGCTGCACAGGCTGCACCGTCTGCAAACAGGTCTGCCCGGCAGGCGCGATCGAGGAGGTGGAGAAATGAGTGAAGTAAAGAACATTCTGCTCGTCGGCGTCGGCGGTCAGGGCACGATCCTGGCCAGCAAGATCCTGACGGAAGGGCTCGTGGACGCGGGCTACGACGTCAAAATGAGCGAGATCCACGGCATGAGCCAGAGAGGCGGCAACGTCAGCACGCAGGTGCGCTACGGCGAGAAGGTCTATTCCCCGATCGTCGGCGCGGGTGAAGCGGACGTCATCGTGGCCTTCGAGAAGATGGAAGCGCTCCGCTGGCTGGAGTACCTCAAGCCCGACGGCAAACTGGTCGTCAATGATTTCGAGATCCCCTCGGCACCGATCCTGATGGGTGTCGCGGAGTATCCGGAAGGGATCCTTGAGATCCTGCAGGAGAAGGCGGACACGCTGGTCTTCAAAGCCGGCGAGATCGCGGAATCGCTGGGCACCGCCAAAGCCATGAACATCGTCCTGCTCGGGGCGCTGGTCAAGGCGATGAAGGTCGAAGGTGTCGACTGGCACAAAGCGATCCGCAACAACGTCAAGGAGAAGTTCATCGACGTGAACATCAAGGCGTTCGAGGCGGGCTACGCGCTGTAACGGCGCAGGCACGTGCACAAAACAACAGAAACCAGCCGGCGCATGACCGGACAGGAATGACGAAGTGTGAATATGACGCACCGGCTGTTTCAATATTCGTTATCGTGAAAAGCAGTATAAGGACTTATTCGTTATGAAAGAAAGAGAAACATTCGGATCGCGGATGGGATTCATCCTGGTATCCGCAGGCTGCGCGATCGGCCTGGGCAACGTCTGGCGGTTCCCGTACATTACCGGCCAGTACGGCGGCGCCGCATTCATTCTGATCTACCTGATCTTCCTCGCCATTCTGGGCATTCCGATCATGGTCATGGAATTCTCCGTCGGCCGTGGTTCGAGAAAGTCGGTCGCGGCTTCCTTTAAGGAACTGGAAGCGCCCGGCTCGGTGTACCACCACTACAGCAAGCTGGCCATGGCAGGCAACTACATCCTGATGATGTTCTACACCATGGTCTGCGGCTGGATGATCAACTACTTCGTCAAGATGGCGACAGGCAAAATGGACGGCCTCACCCCCGATGAAGTCGGCGGGGCGTTCGGCGAGATGCTGGGCAACTGGAAGGAACTGACCTTCTGGATGATCGTCTCGGTCGTCATCGCGTTCGCGATCTGCTCGCTCGGCCTCAACAAGGGCGTTGAGCGCATCACGAAGATCATGATGACAGCACTGCTC
>JAILFI010000230.1 GCA_024697655.1 Clostridiales bacterium | reverse complement strand
TTCACCGGCGGCTCCATGGCGGCCATCGGCTGCACCTTCGCGGCCCCCGGCGGCGACGGCGCGGCGGTATCCGGCTTCCTCGGCGCTCTGCTGGCCGGCTTTGTGGGCGGCCTCATCGTCAAGATGCTGCAGAAAGCATTTGAGAAAGCACCTGACTTCGTGCAGCGCATGATGCCGGTCCTGATCATCCCGCTCCTGGGCATCACTCTCATGGCGGTCGTGATGTTCGCGGTCAACCCGGTCATCGGCATGCTCAACACCGGTCTGAGCAACGGCCTCGCTTCCATGGGCGACAGCTCCGCCGTCCTGCTCGGCATGATCGTAGCCGGCATGATGGCCATCGATATGGGCGGCCCGTTCAACAAAGCGGCGTACGTCTTCGGCGTCGGCATGCTCGCATCCGGCAACTACAGCATCATGGCGGCGGTCATGATCGGCGGTATGATCCCCCCGATCGCCATCGCTCTTGCGACCACGTTCTTCAAGAACCGCTGGACCGACACCGAACTCAAATCCGGTCCGGTCAACTACATCATGGGTCTGTGCTTCATCACAGAAGGCGCGATTCCTTATGCAGCGGCTGACCCGCTCCGCGTCATCCCGTCCTGCGTCGTCGGTTCGGCGCTCGGCGGCGCGCTGTCCATGCTGTTCGGCTGTGAACTGATGGCTCCGCACGGCGGCATCTTCGTCTTCCCGGTCGTCACGAACGTCTTCGGCTACCTCATCGCCCTCGTGGCAGGTGCGGCCGCCGGGATGCTCATGCTGATGATCCTGAAGAAAAAGCAGCCGCAGGCTTAGCGAAAGCGTATATAATAAGAGTGTCCGGCAGAGCGATTCCTCGAGGAATCGCCTCCGGGACACAGCTACGATAAGGAGGATCACTATGGTATCTCAGAAAACAAAAGTCGTTAATTCCCAGGGTTTCCATATGCGTCCGGCGTCGGTCTTCGTCGCTGAGATGGCCAAGTTTGAGAGCAACATTTTCCTCGTTGCAGGGGACAAGGAAGTCAATGCCAAGAGCCTGATGAACATCATCGCGGCGGCGCTGAAGTGCGGCACCGAACTCGAAGTACGCGCGGACGGTCCGGACGAAGAAGCGGCCATGGCCAAAGCGGTCGAGATGATCGACAACGGTCTCGGTGAAGAGTAGGGAGAACCCGGGAGGTATCCGCTATGCTGAAAGGAATCGCTGCCTCTGAAGGAATCGGCATCGGCAAAGTTGTGACCGTTTCCCAGCAGCAGATCACCTATGAACAGCGCCCTGTCATCGGGGTGCACAAAGAGCTCGACCGGCTGCACGATGCGGTCGACACGCTCAAGGAAAAGACCCGCCAGCTGGCAGAGGAAATGGAAGCTTCGGTCAATCCGAAGGAAGCCATGATCATCCGGGCGCACGAGACGATGCTCAGCGACCCGTTCATGATCAGCCAGATGGACGAGCTCATCAAAAACGATAACAAGTGCGCCGAAGCGGCGGCGGAGACCGTGCTCGACATGTTCGCCAGCATGTTCTCCATGGCGGAGGATGAACTGACCCGCCAGCGCGCCACGGACGTCAACGACATCAAGAGCAGACTGCTCAAGATCCTGCTCGGCATCGAGGAGACGGACCTCAGATCGCTGCCCCCGGGCACGGTTCTCGTGGTCAACGACCTCACCCCGTCCATGACGGCCGGCCTGAACAAAGAGAACGTCGTTGCCATCGTCACCGAGAGCGGCGGCATGACCAGCCACTCGGCGATCCTCGCCAGGGCGCTGGAGATCCCGGCTGTGCTGTCCGTGCAGCAGGCGGTCGCGACGCTCAAGGATGGCAGTTTCGTCATCGTCGACGGCATCAACGGCGAAGTCATCAACGATCCGACCATGGATCAGCAGGCCGCTTACGAGGCCAGACGCGCCGCCTACTTTGAGGAGAAAGAGCGCCTGCGCGCCTTCATCGGCAAACCGACGCTGACGGCGGATGGTGAGAAGAAAGAAGTCTTCTGCAACATCGGCAACCCGAAGGACGGCATCCAAGCCAAGGAACGTGACGGCGAAGGCATCGGCCTGTACCGCACCGAGTTCCTGTTCATGGACCGCACGAGCATGCCCGGCGAAGACGAGCAGTACGAAGGCTACAAGAAAGTCTGCGATACGCTCGAGGGCAAGACGGTCATCATCCGCACGCTGGACGTGGGCGGGGATAAAGAGATCCCGTACATGAATCTCGTCAAGGAAGAGAATCCGTTCCTCGGCTACCGGGCGATCCGGTACTGCCTGAAGAATAAGGAATCGTACCGTCTGCAGCTGCGCGCGATGATCCGTGCGAATGCCGATACGACCGGCAACCTTTGGATCATGCTGCCCATGATCACGACCATCTCTGAGTTCAAAGAGGCGAAGGCGATGGTGGCGGAACTGGCGGAAGAGCTCGGCATGCCGATGCCCAAGGTCGGCACGATGATCGAGACTCCGGCGGCCTTCATCATGGCGCCCGTTCTCGCGAAGTACTGCGACTTCTTCAGCATCGGCACGAACGATCTGACGCAGTACATCATGGCGGCGGACCGCGGCAACAGCAATGTTGCGTACTTGTATAACACGTACGA
>JAILFI010000227.1 GCA_024697655.1 Clostridiales bacterium | reverse complement strand
TGGTACGACAATGAAATGAGTTACGTCAGCCAGCTGATCCGCACCATGAAGCACCTGGGCACGCTTGTCTAGGAATCGCCGATCCATACAGGCCCCGCCTCCCGGCGGGGTCTTTTTGTGATTCCGGAACTGCCCGTTTGGCAGGGTCTTTGCGATTCCTGAAGTACACGGTGGCAGGCCCTTTGCGATTCCTGGTCCAATATTTTCACAAGCAAAAAACGCGTGCATAAACCGCACCCTTTTGATAATTCTTTGTCAAAGAATACTGAAAAACCAACGGCTCTATGGCTTTACAATCAGCCGCCCGAACGAGTATAATACTTGTACATCCTTTTATTATTGTGTACAACACAAGGATACAGGCAACCCAAGAGCGAAAGACAGTTATCGCAAGTCAATAGAAGGAGGACGTTTTGATTACGCAAATCCTCGCAGTCATCATCTTTGTCGTCATGTTCGTGATGATCGTCATGGAGAAGATCCCGCGCCACCTGATCACACTCGGTGCCGGACTTCTGATGATCGTTCTGGTGTTCGGTATCTGCATGCGGAGCCCGCAGGCGATCATCGACACACTGGCTTTCAAGAACATCTTCCATCCGTCGTTCTGGTACGCAGCCCACGAGCCCGCCGAAGAGTCGAGCGGTATCAACTGGGCGACGATCCTCTTCATCGGCGGTATGATGGTCATGATCGAAGGCATGGGGCACGCAGGGTTCTTCAAATGGCTCTGCCTGACGCTGGCAAAAGCCGTCAAGTACGACCCGGTCAAGATCCTGGTCGCTTTCATGACACTGTCCGCGGCGCTGGCGATGTTCATCGACAGCATCACGGTCATTCTGTTCCTGGCCCGCGCCACCATCGAGCTGGCCAGACTGCTCCGGTTCGATCCGGGGCCAATGATCATCGCGGAAGTCTTCTGCGCGAACCTGGGCGGTTCGGCGACGATGTGCGGCGACCCGCCGAACATCATCATCGGCACCTCCCTGCACTACTCCTTCGGCGACTTCATCACCAACACCGGCCCGATCGCAGCGGTCGGTCTGGTCTTCACACTGGTCTACTTCTATATCGTGATGCACAAGAAGGTGCGCAGCGAAGTCAAAGACCCCTCCCTGCTCGAGTATCCCGAACCGAGTGAAGTCATCCAGAGCAAGCGCGACTTCTTCGCCAGCGTCGTGATCTTCGCGATCGCTGTCGTCCTGCTCGTCACGCATGCGCAGACCGGTCTCACAGTCGCCACCATCGGCATCGGCGTCGCCATCGTGACCGCAATCGTCTACGCGAAAGCGATCAAGGCGATCATGGCGGGTGTCGACTACAAGACACTGCTGTTCTTTGTCGGTCTCTTCATCGTCGTCGGCGGTCTCGAACAGACAGGCATCCTCGAACTCATCGCGAACTTCATTGCGAAGGTCAGCGGCGGCAACCTGATGATCACCATCGCGATCATCCTGTGGGTCTCGGCGATCGCCAGCGCGTTCGTCGACAACATCCCGTTCGCGGCGACCATGGTCCCGATCATCAAAGATCTGGCTCTCGTCGAAGGCTTCGATCTGTCGACCCTGGCATGGACGCTGTCCATGGGTACCGATATCGGCGGCAGCGCGACCCCGATCGGCGCCAGCGCGAACGTCGTCGGCTGCTCGGTCTCCTCGGAGAACGACCGTCCGATCGGCTGGGGCGAGTACTGCAAATACAGCGCACCGGCAACGATCATCGTCATCACGATCTCGATGCTCATGCTGTTCATGCGCTACGCGCACTAAGCAGTTGCAGCAAAGCGATTCTCAAAAACAGACAGACCGGTCCTGCGGGGCCGGTCTTTCATTTGCAATTGAATTCCGCAGCGATTGCTTCTATACTGAAACTGAACTGTACGCCCGCCTTTCCGAACGGCCGGGCGTTCCATGAACGAGAGGAAAAGGTCCCGCCATGGCAAGCAACGCAAAGAACGTCAAAATCAGCGTTTCCGATATCATCCGGAAAGAAAACCTCGAGAACCTGACGCCCGAGATCGATACCGACAATATTTTCATCGAAACCTGGGAGATCAACCGGCCGGCGCTGCAGCTGACCGGCTGGTATTATGATTTCGATGAAGGCCGCATCCAGGTCCTGGGCAACGTTGAGTCCGCCTATATGCAGAACATGGACAACGAAGCAGCACGCAACGTCTACGAGGAATTCACCTCGCACCATCTGCCCTGCATCATTTACGGCAACAACAATCTGCCGGGGACGGGGATGATATCGGCCTGCCACCGCCACGGCATCCCGCTGCTGGCCTCTACACGGCCGACCACCGATCTGACCGCGGAACTCACGCGCTGGCTGAAGGTCCAGCTCGCTCCGAAGATCTCCGTGCATGCCGTTCTCGTCGACGTATACGGCATCGGCGTCCTGATCATGGGCGACAGCGGGATCGGTAAGTCGGAAGTCGCGCTCGAGCTCATCCGGCGCGGTCACAGACTTGTATCCGACGATATCGTCGAGATCCGCAAGGTATCCGACGCCACCCTGTTCGGCTCCGCTCCGGCGCTGACCCAGCACCTGCTGGAACTCCGCGGCATCGGGATCCTGAATATCAAAGACATGTTCGGCGTGGAAAGCGTCAAGAACACCATGAACATCGACCTGGTCATCAATCTGCAGGAATACAGCAAAGAAGAGCACTACGACCGGCTCGGCCTGGATGAACAGTACACGTCGTTCCTCGGCATCCGCATCCCCAGCCACACCATCCCGATCCGGCCGGGGCGCAACATCGCCATCATCGTGGAAGGCGCCGCGGTCAATGCCCGCGCGAAGTACATGGGCTACAACGCCGCGCAGGAGCTCTGCGACCGCATGAACGCCAAACTCCTGGAAGAAAACGACGATGCGAAAGACGCCGACATGGTCAAAGACATCACACCGTATCTGCGGGATATGTACGGCGTCCGCCCGAAATAGCGGGCGGCAGCACGAACTGCAGCAGTGAAAAACAGTAAACTGAAGCCGGCGCAGCAGGATTCCTGCCGCGCCGTTGTTTTATCTGCTTTGCAATGACAGACAAAAGGTGTAAGCGACGTGTTCTATTGTGCGCAAGCGGGAATCTGCGGTATAATAGATTGGTTATACATCATCCTATATCGTTGCTGTCGTTCGTAACAGCAACGCACTTGAAGGAGGCAAATCGATGCAGGCGATCATCCTGGCGGCCGGAATGGGTAAACGGCTGAAAGAATTGACACAGAACAACACCAAATGCATGGTCAAGGTGAACGGCGTCACCCTGATCGACAGAATGCTGCACCAGATCGAAAAGCAAAACCTCTCGCGCATCATCGTCGTTGTCGGCTATAAGGGCGAAGAGCTGATCGACTATATCAATACTCTGGGCATCCGGACCCCGATCGAATTCATCAACAACCCCATCTATGACAAAACCAACAATATCTATTCGCTGGCGCTGGCCAAGGACCGTCTTCTGGAAGATGACACCCTCTTATTTGAGTCCGACCTCATCTTTGAAGACGCCGCCCTCGAAGCGCTCGTTGCCGATCCGCGGGACACGCTGGCGCTGGTCGACAAATACGAGCCGTGGATGGACGGCACCTGCGTCAAGCTCGACGAGGAAGACAATATCGAAGCGTTCGTGCCAGGTAAACAGTTTGATTTCAGCGAGATCGACGAGTATTACAAAACGGTGAACCTCTACAAATTCAGCAAGCAGTTCTCCGCTTCCCACTACGTCCCCTTCCTGGACGCCTATCAGACGGCGCTGGGCGAGAACGAATACTATGAGCAGGTCCTCCGCGTGATCACCATGCTGGATGAGCCCGTCATCAAAGGCAAACGCCTTACCGGTCAGAACTGGTACGAGATCGATGACATTCAGGATCTGGATATCGCGGAGTCTATCTTCGCGCCCGATGAGGACGAGAAAGTCAAGCGCCTGCAGGACCGCTACGGCGGGTACTGGCGGTATCCCAAACTGCTCGACTTCTGTTATCTCGTCAACCCCTACTTCCCCCCGAAAAAGATGCGCGACGAAATGAAAGCGAATTTTGACGTTCTGCTTTCGGAGTATCCTTCCGGAATGCGCGTCAACAGCCTACTGGCCGCCAAAAACTTCGGTGTCCGCCAATCCTGCATCCTGATCGGCAACGGCGCCGCGGAGCTGATCAAAAGCCTGATGGGCTGCCTCAATGGGAAGACCGGGTTCGTGCGCCCCACTTTCGAGGAATACCCCAACCGGTATGACCAGGAACTGTCTGTCGATTTCGTGCCGGCAAACAAAGACTATTCCTACACAGCGCAGGACCTGATGGATTTCTTTGACGGCAAGGATATCAGCAGCCTGCTGCTTGTCAACCCGGACAACCCGAGCGGCAACTATATCCCGAAAGCAGGGCTGCTCGAACTGATCGCATGGAGCAAAAAGAAAGAGATCACCCTGATCATCGACGAATCCTTTGTGGATTTCGCGGATGAACCGGAGAACTCGCTGCTGGATCAGGAGCTCCTCTCGGCCAACCCGCATCTGTTCGTCATGAAGAGCATCTCCAAGTCGTACGGCGTGCCGGGGCTGCGCCTCGGGGTCCTCGCGTCCGGCAACGAAGACATGATCGCCGCCATGAAGAAAGACGTGGCGATCTGGAATATCAACTCCTTCGGTGAATTCTACATGCAGATCGCCGAAAAGTATAAGAAAGACTATGCAGCAGCATTGGCGAAACTGCGCGCGGAACGCGCCAGATTCCAGCAGGCGCTCGCAGCCGTGCCCGGCATCCGTGTGATCCCGTCGCAGGCGAACTACGTCATGGCAGAGCTCGATACAGCGCTCTCTCCAAAAGAACTGCTGAAGAAGCTGCTGGTCCATCACAATATCCTGATCAAAGAACTGACCGGCAAAACCAACGGCGGCAACTATCTGCGCTTCGCAGTCAGAAATGCGGCCGACAATGACAAACTGATCGCAGCATTAAAGAAAGAACTTTCCTAGAAACTATGCAGTACTATATCGATCCCGGCACCGGGAGCATGCTTTTCACCGTTCTCATCGGCGTCCTGAGTGCGGCAGTATACGGACTCCGGAACTCCTTTGTAAAACTCCGGTTTTACTTACATGGCGGAAAAGGCGCCGCTGTTTCGGAAGAGCGGCCCGCTTTTGCCATCTTTTCAGATGACAAACGTTACTGGAACATCTTCAAGCCGATCTGTGACGAATTTGAGAAGCGCGGCACAAAACTGGTCTATATGACATCCTCTCCGGATGACCCTGCGCTGTCCGAAAACTATGACTGCATCGACTGCACGTTCATCGGAAAAGGCAACCAGGGCTTTGCCAGACTCAACCGGCTGAAGGCGGATATCGTCCTGTCGACAACGCCGAGTCTGGATGTTTTCTACTGGAAACGCTCAAAAGACGTGAAGTGGTATACCCATATCGCGCACGCTCCGAGCGACCTGACCATGTACCGGATGTTCGGCATCGATTATTATGATGCGATCCTGGTGTCCGGAGACTATCAGGAGAAGCAGATCAGAGACCTTGAAAAAGTGCGCCACCTGCCCGGGAAAGAGATCGTCAAGACCGGCATGTCCTATCTGGATACCATGAAAGCCCGCCTCGATCAGCTGCCACCTCTGGAAGACCATCAGACGACCGTTCTGCTGGCGCCGTCCTGGGGCCCCAGTTCGATCCTGAACAAATACGGCGGCGACATGATCGATGCCCTGCTCAGGACCGGCTACCACATCATCATCCGCCCGCATCCCCAGTCCTTCACGAGTGAAAAAGAGATGCTGGACCGTCTGATGGAACAGTATCCGGGCAGCGAACAGCTGGAGTGGAATCAGGACAACGACAATTTCGAGGTGCTGCACCGCTCTGACATCATGATCTCCGACTTCTCCGGCGTCATGTTCGATTTCAGTCTTGTTTTCGACAAACCCGTCATCTATACAGATGTTGAATTCGACAGTTCCCCCTATGATGCCTGCTGGCTCGAAGAAGAGCCCTGGACCTTCCGCGTACTGCCGAAGATCGGTACGCAGCTGACCAGGGCATCGCTCTCCGATATCAAGAGCGTCATAGATACCTGCCTGCAGGATCCGAGGTTTGAAAAAGGCCGCGAGGAAGCGCGTCTTGAGACCTGGGCGTATCCCGGCGAAGGGGCTGTCAGGGCAACAGAATACCTGATCAATAAACATGCAGAACTTCAGGAAAAGCCGGACACAGCAGAATAGCCCCCGGGTATGGATACAGATCCTGGCACCGGTCATCGGCTATCTCTTCCTGATATGGCTGATCCGGGCAGGACTGCTGCGTTTTACAAGCGCGCCTTATGAAACTGCCGCCGCACTTTCCGCCGCCTGTCTGTTCCCGCCCGTACTGCTGTTCTACCAACTGAAATGGAAGAAAGAATGCGCCCGCACGGACCGGGCGGTCCCGGGCACAGGAAGAGAAGCGGTCCTGTGGATCCTTGCCGCACTTGCGATGGCCGCCCTGTCGGTCCTCTGCTGCGGGATCGATGAAGGGACGCGCAGTCTGCCCGTGCTTGCTGTCACCTGCCTGCTGGCGCCGGTCAGCGAGGAGATCCTCTATCGGGGCCAATTCATAGGACGCGGCAGCAAAGTGCTGTCCGCCCCTGTGCTGATCCTGCTCAGCGCGCTCCTGTTCGCAGGCGCCCACGGTTTTGACAAAAGCCTGCTCGCCGCATTTCCGGCAGGGCTGCTGCTCGGCTGGTTCTACCTGCGGGAGGAACGGATCACCGGTATCGCCGTTATTCACTGCAGCGCCAATATACTGATCTCTGCTGCATCATGCATCCTTGGATAAGACTTATAGGAGATAACTATGTCAATCGGCACCATCATTTACAGAATACTGATCGGACCGCTGGAGCTGCTTTTTGAGGTCGTATTTGTGGTCGCGAACCGCATGGTCGAGAACCCTGCCTACGCGATCATCTTCCTCAGTCTGGCGATGAACGTCCTGGTCCTGCCGCTGTACCGCAGAGCGGATGAACTTCAGGCAGAGGAGCGCGACAAAGAAAACGCGCTGCGCCCGTGGGTGACCCATATCAAAAAGACGTTCAGCGGCGATGAGCGGTTCATGATGCTCCAGGCGTTCTACCGGCAGAACGGGTACAAGCCGACCGATACGCTGAAAGGGTCCATCTCCCTCCTGCTGGAGATCCCCTTCTTCATCGCGGCCTATCATTTCCTTTCCCATCTGACCACGATACAGGGGGTGCCTTTCGGCCCGATCGCCGACCTCGGCGCGCCGGACGCACTGCTGGCCGTCGGCGGCCTGACGATCAATATCCTGCCCATTCTGATGACGCTGATCAACTTCGTTTCCGCCGCGATCTACATGAAGGGCTTTCCGCTCAAGAGCAAGATCCAGATGTACGGCGTCGCGGTCATCTTCCTGGTCTTCCTGTACCGTTCACCGGCAGGGCTTGTCTTTTACTGGACACTGAACAATCTGTTCTCTCTGTGCAAGAACATTTTCTATAAGATCAAAAACCCGGCAAAGGTGCTGCGGATCATGCTCTCCATAATGGGCGTCCTGCTGCTCCTGGGGCTGTATCTCGTGTATCCGATGCACAGTATTCGTACGCAGGCCATCATGACGGTGGTCCTGCTGATGATGCAGGCGCCGATGATCAGTCATCTGTTCAAAAAATCAGGCAGAGAGATCCGCCTGCCGGAGCAGAAGTACACCAAACCGGTCTTCTGGTTCTCATGCGGCGTACTGACCGTACTGACCGGACTTCTGGTCCCGTCGGCCATCATCCACGGGTCCGCCGCGGAATTCATCAACATCTATTCCTATTCCTCCCCGCTGTGGTATGTCGTCAGCGCCTTTGTGATCGCGGTCGGCACGTTCCTCGTCTGGTGCGGGATCTTTTTCAACCTCGCGGGAGACGACGGCAAACAGATCATGTCTCTGTTCGCTGCAATGGCAGCGGTCAGCGCGGTGGTCGACTACATGTTTTTCGGAAAATCATTCGGCAATATTTCGCCGGATCTGATCTATGATATGACCCCGCATGTCACGCGCCAGATGATCCTTGTCAACTTTGCCGCACTGGCCGTGGTCGCAGCTGTCGTGCTGCTGCTGTATATGAAGAAGCGTGCACTGATCAGCCTTCTGCTGGCGGTTTCCTGCATAGCGCTCATCAGCATGGCGGGAATGAATATCCTCGGGATCCGGCAGGAACTGAAGGACACCGACAAAATCATCGCCGCGGCGATGAATGCGGAGCCGGCGGTCAACCTCAGCAAAAGCGGAAAGAACGTCATCGTGATCATGATGGACCGGCAGATCGGACAGTTTGTCCCGTATCTGGTCCATGAAAAACCGGAACTGAAAAAACAGTTCGACGGATTTGTACTGTATTCGAATTCCGTGTCCTTCGGCAACAAGACCAATTTCGGTTCTCCGGCGCTGTACGGCGGCTACGATTATACGCCCGAAAAACTCAACGAGCGGGACACCGAATCCCTGGAAAGCAAACACAACGAAGCGCTGAAAGTCATGCCGGCGATCTTCGGCGATGCCGGATACGATGTGACGATCTGCGAACCGACCTATGCCGGGTACGCGTGGATCCCGGATCTGACGGTCTTCGACGATCATCCGGAATACCACTGCTTCCTGGCCAATCAGCAGTTCGATTTAGAAGAATACGGATATACTCTGGATCCGACCGTGATACAGAGCAAACGCCTG
>JAILFI010000119.1 GCA_024697655.1 Clostridiales bacterium | reverse complement strand
AACAAGTAAGGAGATAACACGAACTATGAGAATGTCGAAGATGCACTTCAAGACACTGCGTGAAGTACCGGCAGAGGCGGAGATCCCCAGCCATATCCTGCTGACCCGCGCGGGCATGATCCGCAAACTGGTCTCAGGTGTCTATGGCTTCATGCCGCTTGGCTGGCGGACCCTGCGCAAGATCGAGCAGATCGTGCGCGAGGAAATGGACGCGGCCGGTTCCCAGGAGATCCTGATGTCGGCGCTGCAGCCGTCCGAGCTGTGGGAGGAGTCGGGACGCTGGTATCAGTACGGACCGGAGCTGTTCCGTCTCAAGGACCGCAATGACAGACAGTTCTGCCTGGGCCCCACGCATGAAGAGATCTTCACGGATATCGTGCGTGCGGACGTCAGTTCCTGGCGGCAGCTGCCGATGAGTCTGTATCAGATCCAGACCAAGTACCGTGACGAAGCGCGTCCGCGGTTCGGTCTGATGCGCAGCCGCGAGTTCATCATGAAAGACGCGTATTCGTTCGATCTGGACGAGGCGGGGCTGGATAAGAGCTATCAGGATATGTACGATGCCTACACGAAGGTGTTCACCCGCTGCGGGCTGACATTCCGTCCGGTCGAGGCGGACAGCGGCGCCATCGGCGGCAGCAATTCGCATGAATTCACGGCGCTGTCCGAGGTCGGCGAGAGCGAGATCGCGTACTGTGAAAACTGCGATATGGCGGCGACCAGCGAACGCGCAGCCTGCGTCGATGCGGTGCCGGCAGAGGAAGAAATGCTGGCCATGGAGGAAGTCCATACGCCCGGCACAAAGACCATTGAAGAGGTCTGCAACTTCCTCGGTCTGCCCAAGGAAAAGTCGATCAAGGCGCTGCTCTTCGTCACCTACGACGAGAATTACGAACAGAACGGCTATGTAGCGGCCTTCATCCGCGGCGACCGCGAACTGAACATGACCAAGCTGATCAACGCGCTCGACATCCCGGAACACGCGATCGAGTTCGCAGATGAAAAGGCGATGGGCGCTGTGACCGGCGCGGTCGGCGGTTTCACCGGCCCGGTCGGGCTGCATGACTGCACGATCGTTGTGGATAGCGAACTGCCTGCGCATAAGAATATGTGCGCCGGCGCCTGCAAAGAAGACCACCATCTGATCAACGTCAACTACGGACGCGATTACAAAGGCGACATCGTCACCGATCTCAAGCTTCTCAAGGAAGGGGATCCCTGTCCGTGCTGCGGCAAACCTGTCAAATACGCCCGCGGCATCGAAGTCGGGCAGGTCTTCAAACTCGGCACCAAGTATTCCAAAGCGATGGGCGCGACTTACAAAGATGAAAACCAGCAGGATCACGACATCGTCATGGGCTGCTACGGCATCGGCGTCACAAGAACGATGGCGGCGATCGTGGAACAGCATCACGACGACAACGGCATCATCTGGCCGATGGCGGTGACGCCGTACCACGTGATCATCACCCTGGTCAAACCGGACGATGAGGTCCAGGCCAAGGTCGCAGAATCGCTCTACAGTGAACTGACCGCCAAAGGCGCGGAAGTTCTGCTCGACGACCGCAAAGAGCGGCCGGGCGTAAAGTTCAAGGATGCTGACCTGATCGGCATCCCCGTCCGGATCACCGTCGGCAGAGACGCCGCGGACGGCATCGTCGAGTTCAAAGAACGCGCGAAAGAAGAGAATGAAAAGATCACGGCGGAGGAAGCCGCCGCGAAAGCGCTGGCGCTGATCGCTGCGAAGTAGCGGCGGGCGTACAGCCCGGATTGCAGCAGAAGAACCATGATGAACGACCTGCAGCAACAAAAGGATAACAGAACAAACAAGCAGCAAGGGGGCCGTGCCAAACGCGGGGCCCTCTTGTGGCAGTTGTTCGTGTCTTTTTTCCGGATCGGTCTGTTCACGATCGGCGGGGGGCTTGCGATGATCCCGCTGCTTGACAGGATCGCTGTCAGAGAGAAAAAGTGGTTCGATGAAGAGGAAATGATGGAATGCATCGCGGTGAGCCAATCGCTGCCCGGTGTTGTCGCAGTCAATATGGCGACCTATGTCGGCAAGCGCAAAGGGGGGTTTGCCGGCGCGCTGCTGGCGACGTTCGGCGTTATCCTGCCGTCTTTTATCATCATTCTCGTCATTGCGAATATCCTGCTCCGTGTCGGAGACAATCCATATCTGGCAGGAGCCTTCACCGGCATCAAGGCGGCGATCTGCGGGATGATCCTGGCGACCGTGATCCGGCTTGGCCGGCACAATCTGAGGGACGCATTCGGATGGATCATCGCGCTTGCGGCATTCATTCTGATCGTTTTCCTTCAAGTGAATGTAGTCTGGGTGATCCTCGGTGCGGCTGTGCTCGGAGTTGTATGGGCACTGGCGCGTAATACGCGGCCTAAGAAAGGAGGAGACTGATATGCAGGCTCTCTTTTCTTTGTTCGCAGCCTTTTTTAAGATCGGGCTGTTCGGTTTCGGCGGCGGGATCGCCATGCTGCCGCTGATTTTCCAGACGGTCAGGTCTTTCCATCTGATGAGCGCATCGGAGTTCGCGGATCTGGTCGCGATCTCGCAGGTGACGCCGGGGCCGATCGCTGTCAACGCTGCGACGTTTGTCGGATTCCACTACGCGGGGGTGGCGGGCTCGCTGGCGGCGACACTGGGAGTCGTGATCCCGCCTTTCGTCATCATGCTGCTGGCGCTGCGATTCCTCGACACGTACAAGGAGAGCCGCATCGTGCAGGGCGTATTTGCCGGGATCAAGCCTGCGACGATCGGTCTGATCGCCTCGGCGGTGGTCTTCATGGCACAGACAGTGCTCATCGCCGGCAGCGCGGCGGCAGTGGTGCCGTGCATCCTGTTTCTGGCTGCATTCGGCATTTCCATGACCGGGAAGATCAACCCGATCTATATTATCCTTGTCATGGCGGCGGCAGGAGCGGTTTTCTGCAGCTGACCATGCGGCGGGTGTACAGTTAGCCCTTGCACACCGGGGGCGGAAGATGGATAATATATACTAGAGAGATATGTGAGTAAACTCTACGGAGGTATTTGAATGAAAAGATTCATGATCGAGATGGAAAACGGCGAAGTGATGAAGGGCGAACTCTATGAGGATATCGCTCCGAAAACAGTCGAGAATTTCGAAAAACTGGTCAATGATAAGTTCTATGACGGCCTGACCTTCCACCGTGTCATTCCGGGTTTTATGATCCAGGGCGGCTGCCCGAAGGGCAACGGAACGGGCGGTCCGGGTTGGACGATCCCCGGTGAATTCCTGTACAACGGGTTCAGAAACGATCTCAAGCACGACAGGGGCGTCCTGTCCATGGCGCGTGCGATGGATCCGAACTCCGCCGGCAGCCAGTTCTTCATCATGGTTGAGAAATCCCCGCATCTCGACGGGCAGTATGCCGCGTTCGGCCGGGTCACCGAAGGGATGGAAGCGGCGGATCATATCGTGAGTGTGGCGACGGACTACAGCGACCGTCCGCTGGAACCGCAGGTGATCAAGCAGATCCGGATGATCGAGGAGTAAGCGGAGACAGCAGTACAAGGAGGTTATCAATGAATATCAAGTTTTGCGGTGCGGCATCGGGTGTTACGGGATCCTGCCACTTGCTGACATGCGGCAAGCATCAGATCCTGCTGGACTGCGGACAGTTCCAGGGGAGCAAGCAGGAAGAAGCGCTCAACTATGAAGAATTCCCGTTCGACCCCGCAGAGGTCGAAGCGGTCATTCTGAGCCATGCCCACATCGACCACTGCGGCCGTCTTCCCGTTCTGGTCAAGAAGGGGTTCAAAGGCAAAATCTATTGCACCGACGCAACGGCGGACCTGCTGGATGTCATGCTGAAAGACAGCGGGTATATCCATGAGAAGGACGCGGAGCAGCAGAACCGCAAGAATCTGCGAGCGGGCAAGGCGGAGATCATACCGCTATACACGTATAACGACGCGCTCGATACTCTGAAGTTCGTACAGCCGGTGCTGTATGACCAGCTGATCGAGATCAATCCCGACATGAAGATCGTCTTCAACGATGCGGGGCACATTCTCGGCAGCGCGATCACCGAGATCTGGGCGGCGGAAGATGACAAGGTCAGCAAGATCGTTTTCTCCGGCGACATCGGCATGAAGGACAAGCCGATCCTGCGCGATCCGGTCACGATCAAGAAGGCGGATTACGTCATCATGGAGAGTACGTACGGTGACCGTCTGCACCCCGAACAGGGCAAGGGCGGCATCGAGGACCTGCTCGATATCATTGTCAAGACCGTCAAGCGCGGCGGCAAGATCATCATCCCGTCCTTTGCGGTCGGCAGGACACAGGACCTGATCTACGAACTCAACAGATGCTACGAGGACAAGTCGAGCCCGTACAGAGATATCCTGGAAAACCTGGAAGTCTACGTGGACAGTCCCATGGCGACGACGGCGACGGAAGTCTTCAAGAACAACGCGCAGGTCTTCGATGATGAGACCAAGGACTATATCCTCAAAGGGGACAACCCGCTCGATTTCAAGAACCTGAAATTCACCCGCACGACGGACGAGAGCCGCGCGCTCAACTTCGACAACACGCCGAAGATCATCATCTCCGCCAGCGGCATGTGCGAAGCGGGGCGCATCCGCCACCACCTTAAGCACAATCTGTGGGATCCGAAGAACAGCGTCGTCTTCGTCGGCTATCAGGCGGAGGGCACATTGGGGCGTCTCCTCATCGACGGGATCAAGGATGTCACGCTGTTCGGAGAACAGATCCACGTGAACGCGCAGATCTACGATCTCGAAGGATTCTCCGGGCACGCGGACAGAGATGGTCTGTTCGAGTGGCTGGCCGGCTTTAAGGTCAAGACGCCGAAGCAGGTCTTCCTCGTCCACGGGGAACCGGATGCGAAGGAAGCCTTCGCGGACTATGTGCAGGAGCATCTCGGTTACAGACCGACCGTCGTACACGGCGTCAGCGAGTATGAACTGGAATCAGCCAACGAGCTGACCAGAGAGGAAGCCAAGCGGGATATCATCGACGTGAAAGCCGTCGAGATCATCCGCAAGAGGATCGCGGACGTGCACAGCGAACTCGAAAGTGTCCTGTTCCAGAGCAACCAGTTGCTGGATGGCGAAAAAGCATCTCCGGAGCGTCTTGCCGAGCTCAACAACCTGCTGCTCGAACTGGAGAAAAACACGCTCAACCTCGGCTCGACCATTACCAAGGAAGAACGCGAGCGCCAGATCGTTACCGAGAGCGGCGGGCAGGCGGAACACGAATAGCCACCGCGCAAGCCTGCTGATGCGGCATTGACAACCACTTGAAAAACAACTATATTAATAGAGCGTTCTCTGCACGGGAACGCTCCATATGCGGGCGTAGTTTAGTGGTAAAATATGAGCTTCCCAAGCTTAGGTTGAGGGTTCGATTCCCTTCGCCCGCTCCAAAGAAAAAAGAGTGCCAAGGGCACTCTTTTTTCTTTGGAATGACAACAGAGGGAATCGAACCCGCAAGGGGAGGCGCAGGACGGCAGGCTTGCGCAGCAGGACTGCGTAATTCCCTTCGCCTGCTCGGGATGATATAATGAGCAAAAGGTGTGAT